>JAEWYP010000024.1 GCA_023395615.1 Bacillota bacterium | reverse complement strand
TCGCAGCTTGCCAACTGTATCACACCATATTGCGACAACAGGCTATTCGTGGTAGAATACGGAAGGTTCCACTACCACATTTTGCGGCCAGAGCTGCTTGCGGCTCGGGAAGGCGGCGTACCGGTGCAATTCTGCACTCTCTTCAGCGGTTCCAGCGGCAATGTTGTTTACCTCGCTACCGACCGTGGCGCGGTACTGATTGATTGCGGCATGAGCGGTAAACAGACCTTGGAAGCGATGGTGAAAGCCGGGCTGGACCCCGCAGCCATTCATGCCATCCTGATTACGCACGAACACAGCGATCATATCAAAGGCGTCGGCGTTATCAGCCGCAAGCTTGGCGTGCCCGTATACGCGACCGAAGGCACATGGAGCGGCATGCCCGCGTCGCTTGGCGAATTTTCTGCCTGCGACAGGGTGGTTATCACCGCAGGTGAGAGCTTTTTTCTCGATGATATGGAAATTGTTCCTTTTTCGATACCCCATGACGCGAACGACCCGGTGGGCTATCGTTTTTTTACCGGTCGCCACAGCGTGGCCGTCGCAACCGATCTGGGGTACTTTTCCCAAACGGTGTGCGACGCGGTATCGGGTTCGGAGATCGTTCTGCTGGAAAGCAATCACGACCCGGAGCTACTGAAAAACAACCCGCATTATCCGTCGATGCTGAAGAAGCGGATACTGGGGAAAAAGGGCCACTTGAGCAACGACGCCGGGGCGGAGGCAGCGGTGCGGCTGGCGCAATGCGGCACCAAACACCTGCTGCTTGGGCACCTGAGCAGCGAAAACAATACCCCGGAGATAGCCTATCGCACCACGCACGCGGCGCTAACATCCGCGGGAGCCTGTGTGGGCGAGGACATCAGCCTGCACGTCGCCGCCCGGTATCAGGCCAGTTTTTTATACCGTGTTTGATCTGCCCGTCCTCGCCTGTACAAGGATATTCAGCAGGAGGAAAACATGGATTTTCGCGTAATGGATGAAACCGTTATTTTTGAAGGTCGGGGTCTCACGCTGCTGGTAAACGAGGATTGCGGATGCGTTTTTACGGATGGCTGCTGTATCCGGGATATTAACGGCGCCGTGCACCGTGTAGAGCATGTAACCCGGCAGGAGGACCTGACCTGCCTGTTTATCCGCAATGGCGACGCAACGTATTTTGACCGTCTTTTCCGAAATATTCGGGTAGACGCAACACTGTTTACGTTGCTGGAAGGGAACGAGTAAATGGCGTTTACCATCCTTTGCGTTGGCAAGGCCCGGGAACGTTTTTATGCCGATGCGGTAGCCGAATACCGCAAGCGGCTGTCGGCGCTGGTGCCCTGCGAAATCGTCGAAGTGCCGGACGAACCGGAACCCAAACAACTGTCCGACGCCGCAATGGAGCAGGTAAAACACACGGAAGGCGAGCGCCTGTTAAGCCGCATTCCCTCCGGCGCCTATGTTTTTGCTTTATGCGTAGATGCGAAACAGCCCACCAGCGAAGAACTGGCTGCGAAAATTCAGTCGCTTTTTAATACAGGTCGCAGCGATCTGTATTTTGTGATCGGCGGCTCGTTGGGTTTGCACGAAAACGTTCTGCGCCGGGCGGACGAGAAATTGGGATTAAGCCGCCTTACGTTCCCCCACCAGCTTGCGCGAGCCATCCTTGCGGAGCAATTGTACCGCGCCGCAAAAATCAACGCGGGACAGCGGTATCATAAGTAGATCACAAATTTCTGTTTTTCGGAACCAAACCGGACATCGCTCGTCTGATCAGTGAAACGGAAATCAGGGAGGGATCGGGATGAAAAAGCTGTTTGCGCTGCTTCTGGCGCTGCTTTTCACAGGGGTTTCGTTTACCGCCGTTGCTGAAACGACCGCCACGCTGGAAGGTCTGATTACCGAAACCGGCGATGGTTATTTTCTCATGCAGGATATTCAACAGGGTAGCGTCCGGGTCAATCTGGACGAAACAACCGTTTACGAAGGCACGGCAACTCAAACGTCGCTTGCCAAAGGGCAATACGTTTATGTGCAGTATAATGGCGTGATGATCCGTAGCCTGCCGCCGCAGGTCTCCGCGCAAAAAGTAAGCTGTTTTCAGGTTAGTGGTACCGTATCGGCTTTGTTGGAGAACGGGTTTGTCGTGGAAGGCGACCTTACGCTCAAACAGGTTGTCGTTCACGCCGGCTCCGACCAACCCCCGGTGTTTAAAGGCATGGCCGTAACCCTGTACTACAACGGGATTATGGCGCTCAGCCAGCCGCCGCAGATTAACGCCGTACATATGGTGGTACCAGTGCTTTCCGGTACCGCATCCGCTGTGACGGACAAGGGGTTTACCCTTACATCGGCTGATGGAACCCAATACGTCGTTACGCTTACGGACGAAACGCTTGTTTCCACTCTGCCCGCGAACGGAGAAACCTTGGTCGTCTATTACAGCGGCCAGTTGACCGACAACACAGCCACCGCACTGGGCATCGCATCCGATACGGCGAATGATGCAACCACCGAGGGAAACATGGAATCCTGATCACGCCCCTCCCAATCCACACAAGTAAAAAACAGCCGCCCGACGCATGATCTGCGTCGGGCGGCTGAATCGTTTTCCCTTATTGAACGGTGACTTCCACGCGGCAGGTTTTTCCGGTTTGATCGGATGCGAGGATGGTTTGGCCGTTGATCGGCACACCGTCTACCGACAGTGTCACTTTCCCCTTTTCACCGCCACACAGGTTGTGAATCGTGATCTCATATTCGTTTCCGCGGAACAGACGGCTTACCTGCACATCCTTCATGGAGGCGGGCAGGCAGGGATCAATCATCAAGCCGTTTAACTGCGGTTTAATCCCCAGCATCGCCTGGGATACGGCGTAGAAGTTCCAGGCTGCCGTACCGGTCAGCCAGCTGTTCTTCCCTTCTCCGGGTTTAAAGCTCTCCTTGCCGTTCATTGTCTGGCAATACACGTATGGCTCGGTGCGATGTAATTGCTGATCTTCCACATAGGCGGGAGAAGTGCGACGGTAGATATCAAACGCGCGGTCGCCATGGCCCAGCACCGTTTCCGCGATCACAATCCACGGGTTGTTGTGGCAGAACACGGAACCGTTCTCTTTATATCCAGGCGGATAGGAGCTGATCTCGCCCAGGTTGAGGTGATACGATTTGTAGGCGGGCCACAACAGCACTACACCGTACTGGAACAGCAGGTTTTCCTGCGTGGCATCCAGCGCTTTTTGCGCCATGCCGTTGTCTTTGCCGATTCCGGCCATCACGCACATCCCCTGCGGCTCGATGAAGATTTTCCCCTCGTCGCAGCTGTCGGAGCCGACTTTGTTACCGTTCGCATCGTATGCGCGCAGGAACCAGTTGCCATCCCATCCGTACGTCTCCACAGCCTTTTCCATGGAACTCTTTTCGCAACGGGCATAGGCGGCTTCCTCGGTTTCGCCCAACAGATCGCAAAGCGCGGCGTAATCCTCCGCAACACCTACGAACATTCCGGCGATAAACACGCTTTCCGCAATGCCGGTATCGTTGTTGGTCACCGTCTGGAAGCTCTCGCCCGGCTCAGAGGAAAAGCAGTTGAGGTTGAGGCAGTCGTTCCAGTCCGCGCGGCCAATCAGCGGCAATCCGTGCGGGCCGCGATGATCCGCCGTATAGTGAAAAGAACGGCGAAGATGTTCCCGCATCGGGGCAGCCAGCTCGGGGTTGTTATCGAAGTCTACCACTTCGTCCAGCAGCGCCATATCACCGGTTTCTTTCAGGTAAGCGGCCACGGCGTAAATCAGCCAGAGCGGGTCGTCGTTAAAACCGCTGCCCACATCCAGATTGCCGCGCTTCGTCAGCGGCTGGTATTGGTGGTAAGCGCTCCCGTCAGGGAACTGGGTCGCCGCAATGTCCAGGATGCGGTCACGGGCGCGTTCCGGAATCAGATGCACAAAACCAAGCAGGTCCTGGCTGCAGTCGCGGAAGCCCATCCCACGGCCAATGCCGCTTTCAAAATAGCTGGCCGAGCGGCTCATATTGAAGGTGACCATACACTGATATTGGTTCCAGATATTCACTTGCCGATCAAACCGTTCGTCACCGGTCCGCACGGTAAAGCGGCTCAGCAGTTTCGTCCAATAAGCCTTCAGCTCTTCAAAACGCGCGTCAAACTGCGCATCTGTACGAAATTCCTTCAGCAGCGCATGCGCGTCATCCTTGTTGATCACGCCGGGCGCAATAAACTTGCGGTCACGCGGACTTTCGCAGAAGCCCAGCACAAAAATGAAACTGGCGATTTCGCCCGGTTTTAACGTACGGCGGATGCAATGGCTGGCGATCGGAGCCCAGCCGTGCGCCTCACTGTTGCGGGGCCGATCCTCCAGCACAGCTTCGGGGCGATCCAGCCCGTTATACAGACCGACGAATGTTTCGCGGTCGGTGTCGTACCCATCCACCTTCGTGTTCACCGCGTAAACCGCGTAATGATTGCGGCGTTCACGGTACTCCGACTTGTGGTAGATCGTTGCTCCGCCGTCTTCAAATTCCATCTCCGCCAGCGCGTAATTACGCTGGAAGTTGGTGGCGTCATCCTGCGCGTTCCACAGGCAAAACTCCACGAAGCTGAAAAGGCTCACGCTCTTCTCTTCCGCACTTTCGTTTGTAAGCGTCAGGCGTGTCGTCTCCGCCCGGAATCCGCGCGGCACCATGGACACCTGCTCCGCTTTCAGACCGTTCTTTCGGGAGGTAATCGCGGTATATCCCATCCCGTGGCGGCACTCGTAGCTGTCCAGCGGGGTCTGGGTGGGCTGCCAGCCTGGATTCCAGACTGTGTTCCCGTCGCGCAAATAAAAATACTTGCCGCCCGCGTCGGTAGGTACATTGTTGTAGCGGTACCGCGTAAGGCGAAGCATGCGCGCGTCCTTACAGAACGAGTATCCGCCTGAAGTATTGCTGATCAGCGAAAAGAACTCCTCGCTCCCCAGATAGTTAATCCAGGGATAGGGCGTGTCCGGGCGCGTGATGATATACTCCCGTTTTGCGTCGTCGTACATTCCAAAGTTCATGCTTTGTACTCCTTCGGTATTATTGCGGTATGAATGGACTGCGGCCCGCATAAAGCGGGCCTGCGGGTGTCCTCAGGCCGGCTCATCGCCGGTCGTGAGAAGTAATATAACGGAGCAGCGATATGCTTTCTCTGGTCATTCTGTAACCGGTATCCGTGCAACCGTTTCCCCTTCA
Source organism: Bacillota bacterium (assembly GCA_023395615.1). GTDB lineage: Bacteria > Bacillota > Clostridia > Christensenellales > Aristaeellaceae > CAXXOK01. The sequence continues at coordinate 83,036 of JAEWYP010000024.1, read as the reverse complement.
ATCAGCGAGCAGGGAATCACCGTAATTTCCGGGATGGTCGTCTTGGGGCTTTCGATGATTTCCACCAGCTTACGGGCCGCCTCCGAGCCAATGCGGTTGGTATCCTGGCGGATGGTTGTCAGCCGCGGTTTCATCAGCTGCATCATGGGAATACCGTCGTATCCTGTAATGGAAATATCCGCAGGGATCTGTAACCCTGCCTCGGCAATCGCTTCGTAGGCGCCCAGCGCAGCAAAGTCGTCGGAGATCAGGATGCAGGTTGGGCGGTGCGGGAGCGCCAGCAGGCGTTTGGTCGCACGGAAAACGGACGCCGGATCGTTGTATTCGCAATCCAGCACGTACTCTTCCGGCACAGGTACGCGCAGACCAGCCAGTGTGCGGTAAAACGAACCGAGGCGCGTATCGGTCACGGAGCTTTTCGGTCCGTGAATAAAAGCAATTTTGCGATGTCCCCGGCCGTATACATACTCAACCATCTGCCGAATGCCATCCACGTTGTCGGATTGGATGCCGATGCGGTTGTTAAACAGGTGGTCAATCGTCACAATCGGCAGTTCGCTGTTCACCAGTTGGGAAACTTCCGGTTCCAAAAAATCGATACAGGCGATGCACACACCATCCACTTCGCGGTAATGGCAGTGCTCCAGATACGTCATTGTGGAATCGCCCATGTTATGGCTGATGAACGTCACGTCATATCCGCGGCGTTCCGCCTCTTTTTTAAAGCTCTCCAAAACGAACGAGAAAAACGCATGCGTGAGGCCGCTCTGGTTGTCATCCACAAAAAGCACGCCCAGATTGTAACTCCGCTTTGTTTTCAGCGCTCTCGCATGGGCGTTGGGATAATATCCGATCTCTTTGGCGGCCAGCGCAACCGCTTCTTTGGTTGCGTCGCTGATATCGGTATAGCCGTTCAGGGCTTTGCTGACGGTTGAGATAGATAGCCCGCAGCGCTTGGAAAGCTCCCGGATCGTGACCGCCATGCCCTTATCCCCGCCTGTCCATTCTGCCTTTGGCAGATTCATTTTACAAAATCTACATCGTTTTCGTCATAAGATTATCGCTTCTTTCTGAAAAAGTCAAGTATTTTTCTGAAGTTCGTAAGTAATGCACAAACCTATATCTTATATTGCTTTTCTGCCTCTACATGATTTTGCTTTTTCTCGGGAATTCTGCGTTTTCATTCAAGTAACGAATACGTTTTCGTTTATTTGAACATTGCGTTTATGCGATATCAAGATGTTTTTCGCTAAACTCCGGCATTTCACCCCGGTTTTCATTTGCCAATAAACGGCTTTCATGCTACAATAACAGAAATTACCGTAATTTCATGGGTTTTGAACAAGTACATTCCACCCCTTTGTTTTTCATTTGACATCCACCTCAACCGCTGGTAAAATAGGCGCAATACATTGGAAAGGATGAGGATGATGCTGGAAGAAAATCTCCGCACAGGGCTCACCTTCGACGACGTTCTGCTGGTTCCCGCCATGAGCAGCACGCTGCCCCGGAACGTGGATACCACCGTGGAGTTGACGCCGACGCTAAAGCTGAACATCCCTCTGCTCTCAGCCGCCATGGATACCGTTACTGACGCACGCATGGCGATTGCGATGGCTCGTGAGGGCGGATTGGGAATCATCCATAAAAACATGACCATCGAGGAACAGGCCTCGCAGGTGGATAAGGTAAAGCGCAGCGAACACGGCGTGATAACCGATCCATTTTACCTCTCCCCGGACCATCTGATCCGCGACGCGGAAGCCCTGATGGCACGGTATCGCATCAGCGGCGTTCCGATCACGCGGGGGAAAAAGCTGGTCGGTATTCTGACCAACCGTGATCTCCGCTTTGAAACAGATGACAGCCGCCGGATCGAAGAAGTGATGACTTCCAAAAACCTGATCACCGCTTCTGTCGGCACCACACTGGAGGATGCGAAAAAACTTCTGGCCGCTCACCGTATCGAAAAACTGCCTATCGTTAACGATCAGTACGAACTGTGCGGACTCATTACCATCAAAGATATCGAAAAAGCAACCAAGTATCCCAACTCCGCCAAAGACCAGCACGGACGCCTGCTGTGCGGTGCGGCCGTAGGCATTACCGGCGACTGTATGGAGCGCGTGGAGGCGCTGGTGAAGGCCAAGGTAGACGCGATTTCGATTGATACCGCGCATGCCCACAGCAAAGGCGCGCTGGATCTGATGCGCAGCATGCGTGCGGCGTTCCCGGATCTGACCGTGATCGCCGGCAACGTGGCGACCGCCGAAGCCGCCAAAGCCCTGATTGAGGCCGGCGCCAGCATCATCAAGGTGGGTATCGGCCCGGGCAGCATCTGTACCACTCGTATCGTAAGCGGGATCGGCGTACCCCAAATTACTGCCATTGCGGATTGCGCAAAGGAAGCGGATCGTAAGGGTGTCGCTGTCATCGCAGACGGCGGCATCAAGTATTCCGGAGACATCCCCAAGGCAATCGCCGCGGGAGCCAAAGCCGTCATGATCGGAAGCCTGTTCGCCGGTGTAGACGAGAGCCCGGGAGAAATGGAGATTTACCAGGGTCGCAGCTTCAAGGTTTATCGTGGCATGGGCAGTTTAGGCGCCATGCAGCAGGCGCACGGGAGCAGCGACCGATATTTCCAGGAGAACGCACCCAAGCTGGTACCGGAAGGCGTCGAAGGCCGCGTGCCGTATAAAGGTCCGCTAAGCGATACGGTGTTCCAGTTGATCGGCGGTCTGCGCGCCGGGATGTTCTACTGTGGCACACCCAGTATCGACGAACTGCGCCGGAACGGCCGTTTTATCCGCATTACCGGCGCCGGCCTGCAGGAAAGCCATCCACACGATATTTCCATCACGAAGGAAAGCCCCAATTATTCCCGCAACGGGCTGTAAACCTCGCATAACGGCTCATGTAAAACGACAGGGCTTTCTTCCCGGCATACCACGCACTCCAAACGGGCCGCAAGGCAAGCGGTGCAGACTACAACATACAACCGGCGTGGCATCAAGCCACGCCGGTCTTTTGCTATATTCGGATTAATTTGTCGCCTCACCGTTTTGCGGGAGTAACGCGGGTTACTGCGCGGGAGTTACGGCTGCCTCGTCGCCATGGCCTACGCTTCCGCTGATATCGCTGATCGAGCCGTCCTCCATATATTTATACAGCCCAACCGTATCCTTATCCCCTGTGGTAATTACGGCGAACGTACGCGTCGCGTCCGGGTAATCGGAATTATTATCAATCCAGGTACCGTCGTTGATATAGTATGAGCCATCGCCCACCTGGCAAAACATCGGCACGTGCGTATGCCCGAATACCACCACATCCACTTTTTCGTTCGGATTCTCCAGATACTGAACCTTTGCCTGCTTGAAGAAATACCCCGAATCCAGCGCGCCGCTTACCGCTTCCACAAAGGAGTCGGGAACCTTGACATCGTTTATCTTCTGCCGTTCAGCCCATGTGCGCTGGATATTTTTAAACAGGGTCGGGGCAGAAATCGTTCCATCCGCCTGCTGTGCCGGGTAGAAATCAAGGTAGGTATATGCATCGTTAAAACCTGCGATGTGCATATCGAAGATTTTCTCGTCCAAGCCTTCGTTGGGGGTCATACGGGCAGAAATATTCTTCAGGATCGAGTAATACAGAAATGCCCCATACTGATCCTCGTCGCTCTGATCCGGTACCGTGGTTACGACCGGCAGGTCCTTCTCCACCTTCGGATGCCCTTCCAGAACCCAGGTTGCCGCATAACGTGCGTAGAAATATCCGGCAGGCAGCATGGTTTGATCGTTACCACAGAGTTCCGCGTTGGAAACGGTATCCGGCGCGGAGAACACATCATAACGATGCCCGTGCTCAATCACGATTTCGTTGCGATCCCCCGTATAATAGGCGCCAAGCCCTTTAACATCCCTTGCCTGCACGATGCCGGGAATCGCCTTTTCCAGAACCTCATCGGGCAACAGCAAATCGTGGTTGCCGGGCACGTAAACCAGCTTCACACCACTGGCAATCACGTTTTTAAACTCATCAATCAGGCTCTGGTTATTTACGATCACTCCATTATAGAATGCGCTTTCATCCGTGTAGGCCGGATAGTAAACGGGCAAAAACCATTCATCCAGGAAATCGCCGGCGATAACCAGTTCCCGGATGTCTGCCGTATTTTGCACCTGTTTGAGGAAATCGATCATCAGAGGCCGGTTCTTCAACATTTCCGTGTAATTATCTTCAATCCCGAGATGAAGGTCGCTCATTACAACGATCTTATTTCTTGTGCTGCCCGCTTCCCACAGCGGAGCCGTCGTGTTCGGCACAGTTGCTTCCGCCAGGCATCCGGTGTTCATCATCAACAACGCCACCCCCATGCAAATCGTCAGAGTCAGGGTCCGGATTCTCATTTTCATCATTCATACCTCACTTTTTCTGTCGGCAGTTTTCGGGGCCAGTAGCACACCCCCACATCCAACGCGCGGGGTTGATCCAGATGGAAGTCCGCGTAGACACAATACCAGCAGGTTCGTTCCACAATTCCGCCCCGTGGCGTGAACGCGGGACAATGTTGTTTGGGCCAGACATTTCCGCCAGAGTTAGGCGCGGGCAAAGGCTGATCTTCCCGCCGTCTGTCCGTTTCGCTCATGCGCTTTCCTCCCTTCCCGAGGTTTTTCTGCCATCAGGATACTCCGAAAGGGTGGTTGAGGTCATTTCCTGCTTAAAGGACATGTTTTTCCGCTTACTGTTGGCTATCTGCAATGTCGCAGGAGATTTTCCACCTACAGCATCATTCGGACTTTAAAAATTCCACCCGTGATCTGATAGGTCAACTCTCCATTGGAGTGGTGAACGAAATCAGCAACGCTCTGGGTGCCTCTTCCGTGCCCCTTCCGTTGCGAACGGGGGGCTCCGTCCGATCCCAGTAATACCTCGCCCTGATACGGGTTGGTCAGTTCCAGAATCAGTTGGCCCGCGTTTACGGCTATCATCCGAACCGTGCGCTTCTCAACAGGCAGATTGGAAACCGCATGAATGGCGTTTTCCAGAAGGTTGGACACTGCCATTGCCAGCGACAGCTCATCAACACTCAGCTTTTCCGGTATATCCAGCCGCAGCTCGCAGTTGATGCCCCGCTGCCGCGCCAATTCCGCATAATAGGATACGGCTGCGTTTACCGATGCGTTTTGGCAGTAACATCCGGGTTTGGGAGGAAACGCGTCGCTCCGTTGTTGGATGAATTCCGTCGCTTTCTCCATGTCGCCCTGTTGCAGCAGAGAAAGCAAAGTATTGTTGAAATGGCGGCAGTCATGCTGCACAATACTCATCTGCCGAACGGTCTCGTCCATCAGGGATAGACGCTGTCGCGTCAGTTCCCGATCCGCCTGCATTCTCAGGTTTTCTTCCCGAAGCGCAGCATCCCTGAGATTCATCTTCAGGGAGAGAAACATAGCCAGATAAACAAACAGCGCTTGCAGGATCATCAGAAGCAGGGGTACAACGCTTTCCTGAAGTGTTCGTTCCACGTCGCTGCTGGCTATAAAATACCAGGCGAAATTCAAAAAAAGGCTGGCCGCCACAAACAGATAGACTGTCCAATGCTCCGCAGCCTGACGATAAAGCGGTCGGAGCCTTTTTCGGAATAAAATGATGACCCCGGCGAACAGGAAAAACCGTAGTACGGTAATGGAATACTCAGGATACGGAAGTAACCCGCAAAGATAATAGCTCAGTACGACTACCACAGCATAAACATTCATCGCGGTCAGGCAGTTAAAAAGCCACTGCATCAGCGTTTCCCGGAACAACGGCTTAACGGCTGCGCCGACCAGAATGAAAAAAAGAATATCCAGCTTTCCCAACGTCGTATAATCGTTTCGGAGGTAGAACACAATATTCAGCGCAAGGTCCAACGTAACGATCGCTACCAGTGCCGCAATCAGCGTTCGCCTGCGGCATCGCGGTTGCGCCAGCGAAAAAAGCAGGATCGCCAGCATGGCGTTTGTTATGATAGAACGGAAAATGTCATATAACTGCACCTTTATAACGCCCCCAGACGATAATCCAGATACGTATTTCGCACAGCCGTGTATTGTTTGCCGGATACCGGTACATAAGCGCCGCCGCGCATCGTAAACCCGGTTTTATCAAGACGTTCCACATAATTCATATTCACGGCAAACGCGGCATGGGGTCGGATAAAACGTTTGTCCCTCAGTAGCGGCGCGATATGATCTGAAAAACTGTCGGAAAGGCTCAGCGAGCTGATTTTTTCCCCGTTATGCAGTGTATATATAACAGAGTGCCTTAAATATTCACAGTAAACAAGGGCATCCGCATGAATTGTCCGCAACCCTTCTCGGGTTTTAACCGTAATCGTAGTTTCCTCACCGAAACCCACCTTTTCCGCTGCCAGCTCCAGCGCGGCAAACAACGCCTGCTCCGCTACGGGTTTCAGCAGGTAATGCAGCGGGTTAACCGAATAAGCATCCAGCGCAAAACCGGCTTCGGTCGTGATATAGATAATTTGCGCATCCGTGCTTTTACGGCGGATGCCTTGCCCCAGCTCCAGACCGCTGAGCATAGGCATCACCATATCCAGCATGTAAATATGGAACGCCGTCGCGTCACATGCGGACAGCAACGTATCCGGATGGGTAAATTCACGAACTTCTGCGGATAATCCTCGTTCGCCCAGAAAGTTGCCGGTCAGATCGGCGATATGCCGAAGTTCCGTTTCCTCATCATCACAGATCGCTATTCGCAGCATGGCGCGCGCCTCCCCGAATCATTCCAGTCTGGCAATCCGTTTTATCAGGCGAATGATTCTTCTACATAACAGAGAAACTCAGCCAGTTTCAATGGTTCTTCCAACAGCAGCGCCTCTGCCGAACCTTCCTGACGACTGCATTCTCTTCTTATCATTTCTGATCTTATCATAATCGATTCAGCAGTTGAAAACAAGTTGTTATTTGGTAAATATGCCAGCCTTTTGTATAAGGAGCGTTTCAAAACAAAGCGATTCATCCTTTTCAGTATGCAGGCTTCTCTGTGGATTAACAGTCTGTTTTCATTCGGAAATCCGCATACGAAAACCTCCCACTGCTTCCCAATGGGAGGTTCTGTGCCGTTTCTGGCTTTTGATTGAATCTCCGCTTCCGCGACGGTCGCCTTGTTATTCCAGCCCAGATTCTTTGGAAATCGCAGGTTGCGGATGAAAAATCCGTTTTCCCCTGTGTTCCGCAGGCGAGGACGGCGTACCGTATGCAATTCCATCCGCCTCCAAAACCACTTTCAGCAGGTTCAACAGAATCGGTCCGCCCAGCAAGCCTAATACACCGAAAAGCTGCAAGCCCGCAAACATCGCGATCATCGTCGCCAATGGGTAAAGCCCGAGGTTCGCGCCCACAATGCGCGGTTCAAAAATCTGCCGGATCAGCACCGTCCCCACATAAACCGCCATCAGGAAGATACCCGTTCCGTAATGGCCCAGCAGCAGTTCAAGAATCCCCCACGGCACCAGAAATAGCCCCGCACCAATCACAGGCAGTGCGTCCGCAAGACCGATTACAAACCCCATCAGTAATCCGTAGCGAATTCCGTAAATCGTAAACGCAAGAATCAGAAACGAAGTGATCATCAGAGATACTGTCAGTTGACTTTTCACCTGTCCAAACAGCGCATGGAACAGGTTGGTTTTTAACAACTGACTGTGTTTTTGCATGTTCACAGGGAAAGTGCGTTTCAGAAACGCCATAATCCGTTCCCGGTCGGCTGTAATATAGAACGTCCCCATAACCGTTAACACAACGCTTAATAATATGCTGGGAATAGATGCCGCCACGCCGACCGCGCCGCTGGTAAGTGCAGCGGATAGCGACCCCGCCGCCTTGATCACACTGTCTCCCAGCGAAGAGAGCCCCTGGTTGATCGCATCCATGACCGGCGCGGACGCCATCCCCGCATATTGGTCGTACAAGCTTTTCAAATAAGGTACCGCAGTATCAGTTACCCACCGCACCAAATTCGGGATGGAGTGCGTAAGGGATACCAGCTCACGGAACAGCCGGTTGAACAGGAAACCCAGTCCGGCTCCCAGCACACCAAAAAGCAATAACATGCCAACCAGCGTGATCAGCCATCGGGGCGGTTTCACTTTTCTCAGATAGTTCTCACACAGCCGAATCAGCGGCATCAGCATCATGGAGAACAGCAGGGCCAGCAGGAATGGCCAGCATAGCGGAACCAGCAGGATAAAAAGCCCGCACAAAAGCAACGTGAGCACAATCAGCCATGCCTTTCTCGGCAGACCGTTCATTTGCAGGTTCCAGGCCTTCAGTCGTTCCATCAGGTTAGCCATCGCATTGCCTCCTTTCAATGGTCGAATCCTTTTGTTTCACAACTGTTCGACTAAAAAGGTATGAAAAGGACTGCGGCAAAACCGCCGCAGCCCAGCGACTTCCTGTGCCGTAATCACAAGCATTACGGTTTCGTCGCACTATCCGCTGGGATGATGGTAATTTCTACATCCTCATCGTTCGCAGCCGATGTATCGGCATTCGGCGCTTCGGTAACCGTGGCATCCGTGCCTGCCGCAGTGTCCGCAGCGCTCGCCGCTGTCGGATCTTCAGTCGCTGTCGGACCGGCTGCCGCCCCGTCTGTTGTTCCGGCGTCTATAGCAGCCGCCTCAACCTTATGCTGTTCCTGCAGCGCGTCGAATTCCTCCTGTGTAATCGCGCCCCGATCCAGGTTTTCCTTATCAATGATACTCTTCCGTTTTACAGGGGTGCAACTGGGGCAGGGTTGGAGTTTCGCAAAAATCCCGCTGTCCAGTTCGCTGTATTTAAACTCTTTCATCGGAAGGTACTTTTTCTTCACCGAGGAGCAGTTCGCATCGGCGTGATAGTACTGACCGCCTTCCGGGTTATAATAAAGCAGTGTATCGTCGTCCGGGTACGGCATTTTTCGGCCCGCGTCATCCCAGATGATAATTTTGGTGTTCTTCTTCAGGTTATTCCATAGCCAAGTCTGGTTCAGCCCGTCCTTATTAGCCAGTCGTGCCACACGGATGCAGCCATGGCTGGCTTTCTGCCCCAGCAGAGGTTCCCACTTTTTATAGCTCTTTGTTCCATCGGCGAGGGTGTTGAAAGGCACTTCGTGGATTTTATCCCCGTTGTTAAAGCGGATCGCCATATCGCAGTACATACCTTCGCTGTCGAAACCGCCGCTCCAGCTGATAGCGAGGTATTCTCCGGCAGAAGTTTCGTTATAAGGCTGCTTGTCATTGGGCAGGCCTGTGGAAACTGAGCAGGCGCTGAAGAACTTGCCGTCGATAAACACGTTCAGCTTCTGGGTCAGTTTATCCACGATGACACCGTAATGTTGGTTGGGGGTCACTGTTTTCAGCAGCTTCGTTTTTACATAACCGCGGATGATCCGGTTATAGTAATCGATCCCTTCAATCAGCGTCCAACCATCTTCATCTTCGCCCAAAACGTGTACCGCGGCGGACGCGCCGTTGATAAAACCGCCCAGTTTATCATTATTCACTTTATCGCCGCCGGGGGTTTTCAGCGGATAAACTGATTCGGTTTGATCTACGTCCAGTACGGTAATCGGCTTCATCAGCAGGTCCCAGCAAGCTTTTTCGTCTGTAATATCGTACTTGAAATCCGAGCCGAACCAGTCCTTGCCGGTCTGATAACCCGCCAGCCATTCGGCAACCGTTTTGGCGTAGCTCTTTGTGGTGGGCACGAATAATAAGCCGATAGAAAGCACTGCGGTAAGGATGAGCGACAGGAAACGATTACGAACGGGTTTGGGTGTCATGTTGACCTCCTGGAATGTCATGCCCGGTTGCTCCGGGCAAAGAAAAAGACGAACGTGTGATGGTTGGGCACGGATCACTGCTCCGCTTTCTGGCGGTCCTTCTCACGCAGTTCCACCCGGCGGATTTTTCCGCTGATGGTTTTGGGCAGTTCGCTGACAAACTCGATCACGCGCGGGTACTTGTACGGCGCGGTCGTATGCTTCACATGCTCCTGCAGCTCCACCTTCAGCTCCTCGCTGGCGATGTAGCCGGGTTTGAGCACGATGGTTGCCTTAACAACCTGCCCACGCAGCGGGTCCGGCGCGGCGGTAATGGCCGTTTCCAGTACCGCGGGGTGCTCCAGCAACGCGCTTTCCACCTCGAACGGCCCAATGCGGTAGCCGCTGGATTTGATTACGTCGTCGGCGCGGCCCACGTACCAGTAGTAGCCCCATTCGTCGCGCCACGCGGTATCACCGGTATGATAAATTCCTTTGTCCCATACGGTTTTGGTCAGTTCCGGGTTTTCGTAATACCCGGTGAACATCCCGATGGGCAGCGCGTCCTCGTTCGTGCGAATCACGATCTCTCCTGTAACGCCGGCGGGGCAGGAATTGCCTTCTTCGTCAATCACATCCACGTCGAAGATGGGGCTGGGCTTGCCCATACTGCCCGGGCACACCTTCATAAACGGGAAGGTGGCGAGCGTCACTACCAGCTCGGTCTGCCCGAATGCCTCCAGAAGCGGGATGCCGGTACGCTTCAGCCATTCCGCTGCCATATCGGGGTTTAACGGCTCCCCCGCCACCGCGCAGTGTTTGAGGGCGCTCAGGTCATACCCCGCAAAGTTCTCCTGCAGGATGTAACGGTACATGGTGGGCGGCGCACAGAAGGAAGTCACATGGTGATCGCTCATCTGCTTGAGGATGTCATGAGCGATAAAACGTTCGAAATCATACACAAATACCGCGCTGCCGGTCAGCCACTGGCCGTAGAGTTTTCCCCACATGCTCTTAGCCCAGCCGGTCTCGCTGATGGTAAAGTGCAGACCACCGTCGATACACTGCTGCCAATACAGGCTGGTCACGATGTGCCCAAGCGGGTAGTAGTAATCGTGCGTCACCATCTTGGGCATACCGGTGGTTCCGCTGGTGAAGTATAAAAGCATCGGATCGTGATTTTGCGGGTACGCGTCGCCTTCCGGCTTTTTCCACTCGGCGGAAGCCAGCGGCATTTCCTTTTCGTAGTTCACGAAACCCTCGCGCTCCCCTTTGAGCACGATCAGCGTTTTCAGCGTTTCGCACTGTTCTTGGGTTGCTTGCGCCGCCTCCAGCACGCTCTCGTCCTTGTGGGAGATCATGGCTGCCCGGATGCCCGCCGCCTTCACGCGGTATACGATGTCCTTCTCCGTCAGCAGGTGGGTTGCAGGCACGGCAACCGCGCCGATTTTGTGCAGCGCCATAATCACAGGCCAGAACTGAAGATGCCGCCTCAGAATCAACAGCACCTTATCGCCCTTGCGGATGCCCAGCGAGGCAAACAGGTTGGCCGCACGGTTGCTCTCCTCATGAAGCATCCCGAAAGTATAACGAATGCAGGCGCCGGTTTCATCCGTCCACAATACGGCGGTGCGGTCGGGTTCCTCCGCCGCGATCCGGTCCGCCACATCATAGGCGAAGTTGAAGCTGGCAGGCCGCACAATGCGGAAACGCTTGTTAAAATCATCATAGGTGGCATATTGCACCGGGCAGTCCAGATATTGCAGGTACAGCGGTTTCATCATGCCCTGGCTCCTTCCTTCACGACCACGGCAATAAAGCGGCAGTCGCCCTCCAACGCATACATCACGTGCGGAATGGAGCTGTCGTAATATATACTGTCGCCTGCTTTCAGGAAAAGATCGTTCCCGCCCAGGCTGATTTTCAGCTGGCCATCCAGCACATAATCAAACTCCTGTCCTTCGTGGCTGTGCGCCTGCTTTTCCGCACCGGGTTCGTCCTCCGCCACAGTCACGATAAACGGTTCTGCCAGCTTATCGCGGAAATTATAGGCGAGATGATGGTATACGTATTGTTCGCGGCGGTTAAACTTCAGCCCCTGCCCGGCGCGGGTAAGCACATAGCCGTGAAGCTTGGGGCTTTCCCCGGTCAGTAGATCGCTGATATCCACACCCAGCGCTTCAGCAATGTTAAAAAGATGGGAAAAGCTGAAATCCCGGGTGCCCGTCTCATAAGCTTCGTATTCTTCCAGGCTGATGCCGGTCTTATCCGCCATTTGAGCCGTTGTAAAACCCGCGATGTCGCGCAGATCCCGTATGCGCATGGCAATCAGCTCAAGCTGCTCCGTATTGTCCGTCATCCCTGTCGCCTCCCAGTCGGTTTTACGGCTGTATCCAGCACGCCGCATTATATGTAGCATACCATGGAAAAGTGAGGTGTGTCAAGGCGTCAGGGCCATCTGCCCCTCTTTGTACAGGCATTGCCCGTATCCATCCACGGGGCCGAAATCCCGTTTGCTTCATCCTCGGCGAGTGATGACCGTTCACCGCCACATGTGTAAAAACTACCAAAAGGAAACGCCCGGCGGTTTGTTCCGGCTGTTGATAACATCGCCTGTACGCTTTGAAAGATTGACATTTCCCTTTTTGTTGAAGTATCATATGTTGGTTATGTACCTCTGGCATGCTCCTGAAACGTTATTAAACACAGCTCACCCGGCTGGTTGATAAACCGAAGCGGTGGCAAAGGAGAAGGGCAATGTCGACGCTCAAACAAAAGATTCTGGATCGTTCCGTTACGCTCGGGGTTGTGGGCTTGGGATACGTCGGGCTTCCGCTGGCGGTGGAAAAGGCGAAGGCCGGTTTTTTCGTGATCGGGTTTGATGTGCAGAAAGAAAAAGTGGATATGGTCAATCAGGGCCATAATTATATCGGCGACGTGGTTAACCACGATCTGGAAGAGATTGTGAAAAGCGGCCATCTGCGCGCCACCACGGACTTTGCTGCGGTCGCCAGCTGCGACTGCGTTTGCATCGCCGTTCCGACGCCGCTGGACGAGCATCAGCAGCCGGATATCAGCTATGTTCGCTCCTCCGCCGAAAGCATTATGCCTTACGTGCATAAAGACATGCTGATCGTGCTGGAATCCACCACCTACCCAGGCACCACCGAAGAGCTGTTAAAGCCCATTTTTGAAAGAAGCGGCCTCCAATGCGGCGTGGATTTTTACCTGGCCTTTTCGCCGGAGCGCGTAGACCCCGGCAACGCCATCTATAAAACCCGCAACACCCCCAAGGTGGTTGGCGGCATGACCCCGGAATGCACCGATATCGCCGCTACCCTGTACGAAGCCGTGCTGGAGGCGCCGGTGCATCGCGTGTCCTCCCCCGCTGTGGCGGAGATGGAAAAGATACTGGAAAACACCTATCGCAACGTGAATATCGGGCTGATCAACGAGCTGGCGATCCTGTGCGACCGTATGGGCATCAACATCTGGGAGGTCATCGACGCCGCAAAATCCAAGCCTTACGGCTTTCAGGCGTTTTATCCCGGCCCGGGTCTGGGAGGGCACTGCATCCCGCTGGACCCCTATTACCTCAGCTGGAAGGCGAGAGAATTCGGTTTTCACACGTCGATGATCGAATCCAGCATGATTATCAACGACCGGATGCCGGAATACTGCTGCCAGAGAGCCATGCGCCTGCTGAACGAAGAAAAAAAGGCGCTCAACGGCTCCCGGGTGCTTGTGCTCGGCGTGGCCTACAAACAGGATATTGACGACTACCGCGAAAGCCCCGCGCTGCGCGTGATCGAATGCCTCAAAGCCAGCGGTGCCGAAGTCACGTATTACGACCCCTATATCCCCCAGTACAAATTTGAAGGTAAGCTGCATACCGGTTTGTCCGCGCTGACTGCTTCCGAGTTGGAACAGAGCGACCTTGTGATTGTCACCGCGGCGCACACCACCGTGGATTATGATTTTGTGGCAGAGCACGCCCCGCTGGTTTTCGATACGAAGAACGCCATGAAGAACGTTCAAAATCGGGCGAAAATTCATCTGCTGTAAGGGGGCTTTCCAGACATGAACCAGCGGCTTCGATACGCGTTGATCGGTTGTGGCCGGATCGCGCCCAACCACATCGCGGCGGTTTTAAAGAACGATGATACTTTATCGCTTTGTGCTGTCTGCGATCTGCTCCCGGAGCGGATGGAAGCGGTGCTGGGCCCGGTATCGGCAGAGGAAAGAAAAACGGTCGCACGGTATACGGATTATCGGAAAATGCTTGCCGAAATCCATCCGCAGCTGGTCGCGATAGCCACGGAAAGCGGGCGGCACGCACAGATTGGTCTGGATTGTATCGCAGCCGGGGCAAGCGTGATTATCGAAAAGCCGCTGGCGCTTAGCATGGCCGACGGTCGCGCGCTGATCGCCGCCGCGCGGGAAGCGAACGTAAAGCTGTGCGCCTGCCACCAGAACCGTTTTAATAAATCCATCCAGAAAATCCGCACCGCCGTGGAGGAAGACCGTTTCGGTCGGATGCTGCACGGCGCGGCGCATGTGCGCTGGAACCGTGGAAAGGATTATTACGAGCAGTCCCCGTGGCGCGGCACCTGGGCGCAGGATGGCGGCGCGCTGATGAACCAGTGCATCCATAATATTGATCTGCTTCGCTGGATGATGGGCGACGAGGTCGATGAAGTATTCGCCTATACCGATCGGCTGAAGCACGATTACATTGAGGCCGAAGACCTCGGCATGGCGCTGGTGCGTTTTCACAACGGCGCGTACGGCCTGATCGAAGGTACCACGAACGTATACCCCCACAACATGGAGGAAACCCTGTACCTCTTTGGCGAAAACGGAACGGTCAAGGCAGGCGGCAAGAGTGTGAATGTCATTGAGGAGTGGGATTTCCGCGACGGGCGTGGCGACCCCGCGACCATCAAGATGGAGTTTGGCGAAAATCCCCCCAATATATACGGTTTTGGACACACGCCGCTGTACGCGGATATGGCGCGCGCTATCCTGGACAACCGCCCGCCCTACGTAAGCGGCGAAGCAGGCCTGCGTGCGCTGGAGCTGGTGCTGGCGATTTACCGGAGCGCCGCGACCCATCAGCCGGTGAAACTGCCCTTGTCTGATTGCGCCACAACCGATTTTATCGGGAGGTTTGACGAATGAATATCCACCCGACCGCCATTGTGGACAACGGCGCGCTGATTGGCGAGGGAACCCGCATCTGGCACTTTAGTCATGTGCAGTCCGGCGCGAAAATCGGTAAAAACTGCACGCTGGGACAAAACGTATATGTGGGCGATGGCGCGGTGATCGGCGACGACTGTAAGCTGCAAAACAACGTAAGCATCTACGGCGGCGTCACGCTGGGCAACGGCGTATTTTGCGGCCCCAGCTGTGTCTTCACCAACGACCTCACCCCACGCGCGCGTTACCCCAAAGGACATGAGCACTTTGTGCCTACGCACGTACTGGATGGCGCCAGCATCGGCGCAAACGCCACAGTCGTATGCGGGCATATTATTGGAAAAAACGCACTGATCGGCGCGGGCGCCGTCGTGGTAGGCAATGTACCCGATCATGCCCTGATGCTGGGAGTGCCCGCCACCCAGCACGGTTTCGTATGCACCTGCGGCAAGCGGCTGGAAGGGTTAAAATGCCCTGCCTGCGGTCGGTTCTATATTCCCGTCGGCGAGGGACTGGCGGAAGTGGAAAACAAAGCGTAACCGTTATATATCGCGCCAAGCGCAGCGATAAAGAATAGTTCGGAGATTTAAGGAACCCCACCGGCTGAAATCGGCGGGGTTCCTTTTGTTTCAAAGCTTATACGGTTTGATGACAGCCTGAACCAAAGCAGGTACGTCACATACCGGCTCCACTACTTTTGTTCGTGATATTCTTTCTCGGTGTTTACGTTCCAGATATTCGCCTTATCCGCGATGCCTTCCGTCAAGTTATGAACGGCCTCGAAGCTGGTGGCCATGGAATGGTCCATATTATTATACCGGTGCTGGCCGTTGCGCCCCACGCAATACAGGTTTTCAAAACCGTTCAGGTAGTCCGTCACCCGGTCGATCTCGGCGTAGGTGTCAAAGTAGGCAGGGTAAGCCTTCTGCACCCGCTCGCGGTGATAATCCAGCACCTCGCTCCGGCTGTTGATTACCCCCATGGTGATCAGCTCGTCCGTGGCGAAGTTTGCGCACGTTTCCGCGTCCATGTTCCAGAAGGCGTCGCCTTCCGTGCAAAAATACTCCAGCCCAATCCACACAGTGTGTTCCGGGTCTTTCACCATATAAGGCGACCAGTTGTTGAAAATCTGGATACGGCCCAGTTTCACGTTGGTATCCTGCACATAAATCCAGCAATCCGGCACAATGTTGCCCAACGTTTTCAGGTGTGTCTGGTTTTGCAGGTTCAGCCTGTTTACCAGCAGGCCCACGGTGACAAAGTCCCGGTAAGGCAAGCCATCCGCCACGCGCTTCACTTCGGCGGGAACGGCAGGCATCGCGTCCACAAGGTCCCGAATCGGCATGGAGGAAAACACCGCGTCCGCTTCCAGACGCTCTGTTTTTCCATTTTCGTTGCAGGTTACGGCAACAATCCGTCCCCCATCTGTTTCCACACCCGTCACGTCGCAGTGCATGCGCACCTCTCCGCCCGCCGCGCGTACATCGTCGGCAACTGTTTCCCAAAGCTGGCCGGGGCCAAACTTGGGGTAACGGAATTCTTCAATCAGAGAGGTCTGCACCTTTTTCTGACGCGCTTCACGGCTCATAAACACCTTGGAAAGCATATCCTTCAGAATGCCGAGGATCGACAGTCCTTTCGTTCTCTGTGCGCCCCATTCCGCCGAAATTTCGCGCGGATGGCGGCCCCACAGTTTTTCGGTGTATCCCTCAAAAAACATGCTGTACAGCTTGCGTCCGAAACTATTGATATAAAAATTCTCCAACGACGTTTCCGGCATCTTATGAAATACCGCGTGCAGATAGCTGAAGCCCACCTTCATCGTGGTTCCGAATCCCATGGTTCTCAGGGTGGACCATTTCAGGCTGATCGGGTAATCAAAAAAATGTCTTTGGTAATAAATACGGCTCACGCGGTTGCGCGTCAGCATGACTCGGTCTGTTTTTTCAGGATCCGGGCCGCCGGTGGAAAGAGGCACCTCCCGATCCAGCAACCGATCATCGATCGACGGCGCACCCTGTAGCGGCATCACCTCCTGCCACCAGTCCATTACCGCCTGATCTTTGCTGAAAAAACGGTGTCCGCCGATGTCCATCCGGTTTCCGCCATGCGGAACCGTTTTGCTGATGCCGCCGATGCTATCGCTCTTCTCCAGCACCGTGACCGAATAGCCCTGATGTTTTTTCAGCAGCTCATACGCGGCAGTCAGTCCGGCGGGGCCGGCACCTATGATAACGACCTTTTTCATTCGCGTTATACCCCTCGTCTTTTCAATCCCGAAGCCTATTTTACCATGCCTGCGCCTTTATCGCAATCCAACCGGAACAACCCTTACCCTCTGCTGTCCGGATGCAGCTGGTAAAACAGAATCGCAGGATCAGGCGTCCGCTTCTTTGCGACGCATAACAGGAGAATGCGGCCGCAACGAGTTCGGTTCGGAGGCCTGCTGACGTTACAGGGTGCTTCCCCGTTTCACCAGTTCAGCGGAAAATATCGACTTCTGCGGGGCTTCCTCTCCCTTCAGGACGGTAATCATCGTACCGACGCACTGGTTACAAAGCGTTTCCAGCTTGTTGTCCACACTGGTCAGCTCCGGTTCGCAGCACAGGCAGAAACTGGAGTTATTATAACCGATGATCGACAGCTCGCCCGGTACACTTTTCCCTGCAACGCGCGCATACTTGGCCGCTCCCACACTCAGTATGTCTTCGGAGGTCATTACCGCGTCAAAACGCAGGCTTTCCCGGTCCAAAGCCAGTAAATAATCCCGCACTTCGGGAACGCTCATCTTATCTTCCGTAAAAAAGCGAATCAATTCCTCACGCACAGGAACGCCAGCTCTTTCCAGCCCAGCTTTGTAACCCGCAAGTTTTTTCAGCCCGCTGTAGTTACGGCTGTGGTACAGGTATAATATCTCCTTCCGGCCTGTATCCAGCAGATACTGTGTCGCCTCCAGCGTGGCGCGGTAATCGTCGCATAGCACGCAGTACACATTCTCACACGGGTACGAAGCGTTCAGCAGCACAAGCGGCGTGAGCGCGGCGGCCTTTCGCAGGTAGGAGTTCCCTTTTTCATCCGCCTCCACAAAGGTAGAACCCATAAGCACCAACCCATCCACATGCTTGCCAAGCAGCAATTCCACCCCTTTCGCACGATCAGCCAGTGCTTTACCCGTGCAGGAAAGCAGGCAATCATACCCATTTCCACGAAAACCCCGCTCCAGATGGTCCAACGCTTTCGCCAGATAAGCATCACTTGCATCTGGGCAAAGCAGGCCGATGGTTTTCATGCTTTTCAGCCCCAAACCGCGCGCGAACGCATTAGGCACATACCCAAGCTGATCCATCACCGTAAGCACCTTATCGCGTGTCTTCGGGCTTACACGGTTGCTGCCGTTCAGCACGCGCGAAACGGTTGCGATCGAGACCCCTGCCTTTTGTGAAATATCGTAAATATTCATGGAAGCAGCTCCTTTGTAAACGCTTACGCATTATCTTACACCCTGATTATACCATGGACGCGCACACATCGTAAATCGTTCCATTCAAGTTTTCTTTGTGGTATATGAAATGTCTTGTACCATTCAGTTGCCATCGTAAAAAAATCCAGTTGACGGGTAGTCATATCCGGCGTAAAATAGCGGTGAATTGTGTAACTGTTTACATTCTTTCGGAATGAACGCACAGGAGGACGGACGATGAAAAAATTAACGGCTGAATTGGCTCCTTCACGGCAGCTGCCGATCAGGGTATTGCAGTTTGGCGAAGGCAATTTTCTGCGCGCCTTTGTGGACGATATGCTGGATATTGCCAACGAACAGGGCCGTTTTAACGGCAGCATTGTGTTGGTAAAACCTATTCCTTTCGGTTCGCTGGAAACGTTCCATCAGCAGGACTGTCGTTATACGGTGCTCCTGCGTGGCGTTGCAGACGGCCAAAAGGTGGAAAACGCGCGCCTGATCACCAGCGTTTCGGACGCGGTAGACGCCTATACGGAATATGATAAATACGCCGCATTTGCCAAACTGGATACGCTTCGGTTCATCGTTAGCAACACGACCGAGGCGGGCATTGTGCTGGATGAAAGCGACCGTTTTGAACTAACCCCGCCCAACACCTATCCCGGAAAGCTGACCAAGTTCCTGTTTGAGCGTGCGGAAGCGTTTAATTATGCCCCGGATAAGGGCCTGATGATCCTGCCGGTTGAACTGATTGACGATAACGGAATTATGCTGGAACGCTGTGTAAAAACGCTCGCCCGGAAGTGGGCGTTAGGCGATCTTTTTCTGCGTTGGCTTGATAACGCATGTGTATTTACTTCCACGCTGGTGGATCGCATCGTAACCGGTTATCCCCGGGATGAAGCCGAAGCCATTTGGAAGAAGTTGGGTTACGAAGATCATCTTCTGGATACCGCGGAACCCTTTGGGCTGTGGGTGATCGAATCTAAAAAGGACATCAGCGGAGAACTTCCTCTGCCGGAATGCGGCTTGCCCGTCCTGTTTACCGATAATCAAAAGCCTTACAAACAACGCAAGGTGCGGATTCTCAACGGCGCGCATACCTCTTTTGTGCCTGCCGCTTTCCTGTGCGGGCACAATATCGTGCTGGAAGCGATGGCTGATCCGATGATTAAAACCTTTATGCAGCACACATTGTACGACGAGGTGATACCGACGCTGGATTTGCCAAAAGACGACCTGATGGCGTTTGCGCAGGCAGTGACCGGCCGGTTTGAAAACCCGTTTATCCGGCACGAGCTGCTTTCCATCTGCCTTAATTCCGTCTCCAAGTGGCGCGCGCGCTGTATGCCCAGTCTGCTGCGCTACCATGAGCTGACCGGTAAGTTACCGGAACGATTAACGTTTTCGCTGGCAGCACTGATGGCGCTGTATCAGGGTGGCACGCTCGCAGACGGTTCACTCACCTGTACTCGCGACGGCAAGCCCTACACCCTGCGGGATGATCCGGCGGTACTGGCCTTTTTTGCCGAACATTCCAATCAGCCTGTCGCCGGGCAGACGCACCTGTTCCTGTCCAACACAGATTTCTTCGGGCAGGACCTGACGTTGATTCCCGGCCTTGCGCAGGCTGTGGCAGACGCGCTCACGGAAATAAAACAAAAAGGGATGCATACCGCGCTGGTAGACCGGTTTGAAAAATAAAACACTCCGGAAGGAGAACCGGTACCACATCCCGAAATGATGTTCATGATTCCCATCGCATCCGATAAAGGAGGCCCTGTCTGATGGAAGTACGCACCGCCTGTTCCCCAAAAGACCTGAAAACCTACGACACCACGCGCCTGCGTGAAGAATTTTTGATTGATAACCTGTTTACGCCGGATGAGGTCAAACTGGTGTACAGCCACGTGGATCGCATCATCACCGGCAGCGCGGTGCCTGTGAAAGCGCCGCTTAGCCTGTCTTCCGGCGCGGAACTGCATACCGGGTATTTTCTGGATCGGCGTGAGCTGGGCATTATAAACATCGGCGGTGACGGCGTTGTCACCGTGGACGGAACCCCCTATGCCATGCGCAACCGGGACGGGCTGTATGTCGGGATGAGCGCTAAGGAAGTACGTTTCGCCAGCGCCGACGCTGCCGCCCCAGCGAAATTTTACCTTAACAGCGCGCCCGCGCACCGCGTATACCCCACCGTTCTCATCAAGCCGGAAAACTGCGTGCGGGTCGAGTTGGGTTCGCTGGAAGAAAGCAATCATCGCACCATTTGCAAATATATCCTGCCAGGTCAGGTAGAAAGCTGCCAGCTCGTCATGGGCATGACCACCCTGATGCCCGGAAGCGTTTGGAACACCATGCCCTGCCACACGCACGACCGCCGTATGGAAGTGTATCTGTATTTCGATTTGCTCGAAAACGCCGTGGTATTCCACTATATGGGCGAGCCGACGGAGACGCGCCATATTGTTATGCGCAACGAGCAGGCCGTGATCAGCCCCAGCTGGTCCATCCACAGCGCCAGCGGCACGCAGGCCTATACCTTCATCTGGGGTATGGTCGGCGAAAACCAGGCATTTGATGACATGGACGCCGTGGCAATGAAAGACCTTCGCTAATCTATTTACAGCGCAGATCACAATGTTATCGGAATGTTTAGATGAGCAATGATTTTCCAGCCTCAGTGGAACCGTTTCCACATCTGCTGCGTGCTCTCTGGGGATTCGTTCCCCGGATTGGTCTTACTAAACGAAAGGGATGATTCTTCTTGGATATGATCGAAAAACTCTCCATGGCCGGAATCGTGCCGGTCATCAAAGTGGAAAGCGCAGATGATGCGGTACCGCTCTGCCGGGCGCTCAGCGACGGCGGCCTGCCTGTAGCGGAAATCACATTTCGCTCCGCAGCTGCGGAGGAAGCGATTCGCCGCGTACACCGCGAACTCCCGGATGTGATTCTGGGAGCGGGCACGGTGCTGACCTGCGAACAGGTTGACCGCGCCGTCGCGGCAGGTGCTACCTATATCGTAAGCCCCGGGCTGAACGCCGAAGTTGTGAAACACTGCCAACAGGTCGGTGTGCCCATTGTACCCGGTTGTTCCAACCCCAGCGATATCGAACTGGCTCTTTCGCTCGGCCTTGCCACGGTCAAGTTTTTCCCCGCGGAAGCGCTGGGCGGTCTGGCGCTCATCAAAGCCATGAGCGCGCCTTATGGCAACGTTCGCTTCCTTCCCACCGGTGGCGTAAACGAGAAAAACTTGCTGGATTATCTTGGTTTCTCCAAAGTGGTCGCCTGCGGCGGCAGCTGGATGGTGGACCAGAAAGCGATTGAGCAGAAGGACTGGTCGCGCATCGAAAGCCTGACCCGCAGCGCCGTACAGCTGATGCTTGGTTTTGAGCTGAAACACGTCGGCATCAACAGCGGCAGTCCCGAGCAGGCCATGAAGGACGCACAGGCGATTTGCGCGCTTCTGGGCTGGCCGATCAAAGACGGCAACAATTCCACCTTTGTGGGCGACGGCTTTGAGATGATGAAGAAACCCTTCCGCGGCACGCATGGTCATATCGCCATCGCCTGCAATGACATCAAGCGCGCCCGCTGGCACCTGGAACAGCGCGGTTTCGCTTTTGACGACGACAGCGTCACTATCCGTGACGGCAAGTTGCGCTCTGTTTACCTCCGGGATGAAATCGCCGGTTTCGCGTTCCATCTGCTGCAAAAATAAGCCGACAAAGAAAGGGTGTCCGTTCATGGGTGCGAAAGTCGTTACCTTTGGTGAAATCATGCTCCGCCTGAAAAGCCCCGGTTATGAGCGTTTCTTTCAGTCCCCGTCGCTGGAGGCCACCTTCGGCGGCGGCGAGGCTAATGTAGCCGTAAGCCTTGCCAATTATGGCATGGACGCGCGGTATGTAACAGTGTTGCCCAAAAACGATATCGGCGAAGCCTGTTTGCGGGAGCTGCGCGGTTTCGGCGTGGATACCTCCGCTATCGTTCGCGGCGAAGGCCGTATGGGAATTTACTATCTGGAGACCGGCGCGGTGCAGCGGCCCAGCAAGGTCATTTACGATCGCGCGGGCAGCGCCATTTCCGAGGCCAAACCAGGCGACATCGACTGGAAAAAGGCTTTTAACGGAGCGACCTGGTTCCATATCACCGGCATCACCCCCGCGATCAGCGCAGGCGCCGCAGAGCTGAGCCTGGAAGCGGTCCGGGCTGCCAAAGCTATGGGCCTGCAGGTCAGCTGCGACCTGAACTACCGGAAGAACCTGTGGAAGTACGGCAAAACCGCCGATCAGGTGATGACGGAACTGGTGAAATATGTGGATACCATTATCGCCAACGAGGAGGATTTCCAGAAGGCCCTTCTTCTGAAGGCGGACAGCCAGAGTGCCGTAGAGGCAGGCGAGCTGAATGTGGAACAGTACAAAGCAATCGCCGCCCTCGCCATGCAAAAATATCCCAACGTTTCCCGGGTAGCCATTACCCTGCGGGAAAGCAAGAGCGCCAACCATAACGATTGGAGCGCCTGCCTGTATAACGGCAAAGACTTTATCGTCAGCCGCAAATACGCCATCACCGATATCGTGGATCGCGTAGGCGGGGGCGACAGCTTCGGCGGCGGCCTGATTTATGGCCTGAACACCTACCCGGAAGAGAAAACCGCGCTGGAATTCGCCGTGGCCGCCAGTTGCCTGAAGCATACCATCAGCGGCGATTATAACCGCGTCAGCGTAAGCGAAGTGGAAAGCCTCATGAAAGGCAGCGGTTCCGGCCGGGTGCAGCGGTAAGCCTCCCCGGCACTTCTGAAAGGAGCGTTTCGGATGAAGAATCTGTTCTCCCTCAAGGGCCGAGTGGCGTTGGTCACCGGGGCCAGCTACGGCATCGGTTTCGCCATCGCGACGGGGTTTGCGAACGCCGGGGCGACTATCGTTTTTAACGATCTGCGGCAGGAACTGGTGGATCGGGGGATCGCTGCCTACCGGGAACTGGGGATTGAAGCCCACGGATACGTCTGCGACGTGACCGACGAGTCTGCCGTTGGCGGTTTAATCCGGCAGATCGAAGAGGATGTCGGTTCCGTTGACATTCTGGTCAACAACGCGGGCATTATCAAGCGCATCCCGATGATCGAGATGACCGCCGAACAATTCCGGCAGGTAATCGACGTGGACCTGAACGCTCCGTTTATCGTGAGTAAGGCGGTGCTCCCCTCCATGATCGCGCGGGGGCACGGCAAAATCATTAACATCTGCTCCATGATGAGCGAACTGGGTCGGGAAACAGTCTCGGCGTACGCCGCGGCCAAGGGCGGACTCAAAATGCTCACCCGCAACATCTGCGCTGAATACGGGCAGTACAACATCCAGTGCAACGGCATCGGGCCGGGGTACATCGCCACGCCGCAGACCGCGCCGCTAAGAGAAATGCAGCCCGACGGCTCCATGCATCCGTTTGACAGCTTCATCCGCGCTAAAACCCCGGCTAACCGCTGGGGCGAGGCGGAAGATCTGATCGGCCCGGCGGTGTTTCTGGCCAGCGACGCCAGCGACTTTGTGAACGGCCACATCCTTTATGTAGACGGGGGTATCCTCGCTTACATTGGTAAACAGCCACAGTAATCCCCGCGGCAGTAAAAATGCTTTCATCAATCATTTCGTATACTGCAAACCGAAGCCACGCCGCATCCCGCTTCTGCGGGGTGCGGCGTGGCTTGGGACATTTTTCCTGCTTTGTCCCAATTTGGGACATTTTTCTACTCGTGTTTCACTTTTGGACGTTCTTTCCAATTTGGGACTCCATACCTCCTCGGATTTTCTTCTATACTGGTGCCAAGAGATAAGGAGGCGGCCAATATGGGGAAAACAGTTTCCGAATGGGCGAAATCAATCGCGTTGAAGCGTGTGCTTCGGTACGTGAACAAGGATTTCGACCGAAACGGTATGAAGGTAATCAATTGGCTGATCCGCAACGACCACGGCAACGGCGTGAAACATGAAGCGCAGCTGGTGAAGGATGCGCTTTCCGATCCTGAGAACAACTGGTCACGTCTGGTGAAAAGCGTCTGGACCGATATTGACGATGGTCAGCGACTGCGGTTGTTTGAAAACTTCGTGATTAACGGCAGCATGATCGGTACGCCACGTCAGCGCCGCTACAGCGAAAAATATCATTGCAACATCCCCTGGGCTGTGCTGATGGACCCCACAAGTGCCTGCAACCTTCATTGCACAGGCTGCTGGGCTGCCGATTACGGAAACCGCCTGAACATGTCGCTGGATGAGCTTGACAGCATCGTAAAACAGGCGACGGCTTTAGGCACCTACTTCTTCATATACTCCGGCGGGGAACCGCTGGTACGTAAACAGGATATCATTACGCTGTGCGAACGCCATCCGGATTGCGCCTTCCTCTCCTTTACCAATGGCACCCTGATTGACGAAGCGTTTGCTGATGAAATGCTGAGGGTGAAAAATTTCGTGCCCGCCATCAGCGTGGAAGGTTTCGAAAAAGCAACGGACAGCCGCCGCGGTGACGGAACATACGCCAAGGTCGTCAAAGCCATGGAAATACTTAAGCGCAAGAAGCTCGCCTTCGGCGTAAGCTGCTGTTATACTTCGCAAAACGTGGAAGACATCGGCAGCGACGCTTACTTTGACGAGATGATCCGACTGGGCGCGAAATTCATGTGGCTTTTCACCTATATCCCCGTCGGGCAGGATGCGGTGCCGGAACTGTTGGTTTCCGCCGAGCAGCGGGAATTTATGTACCACAGGCTGCGCGCTTTCCGTTCCACCAAGGCCCTGTTTACCATGGATTTCTGGAACGACGGCGAATACGCGGACGGCTGCATCGCGGGCGGGCGGCGTTACCTGCACATCAACGCCAACGGCGACATCGAGCCGTGCGCCTTTATCCACTACAGCGACTCCAACATTCGTGAAAAGACGCTGCTGCAAGCCTACCAGAGTCCGCTGTTTATGCAGTATTATCACAACCAGCCCTTTAACGATAATATGCTTCGCCCCTGCCCGCTGCTGGATAACTGCGGCAAACTGGCCGAAATGGTGGACAAGAGCGGCGCAAAATCCACCGATATGCAGCACCCGGAGGATGTGCATGCGTTATGTGAAAAATGCAGGCTGGTCGCGGATCGCTGGCAGCCGGTATCCGAAAAACTGTGGGAGGAAAGCGGCGGCCCCGAGAAGTGGGAAAAGAAGAAGCAGCGCAACGCAGCCCTGCAAAAGCAGTACGCCCACGATGCGCACACGGCAGTCGACGAGGTGCGCTCCACCCTGTGATTTTTTCGCCCCGCGCGCATTCGCGCGGGGCTTTACGCTTGTCTGATATTGGTGTAGGATAACGCCGGAGGTGCTTTATGGATAATCAACCCGTCATCAAGGCGGCCATCCGCAATGTCGTCAGCAAAGGTATTCGTGACATCCGCCGCGATCCAAACCGCAGCATTCGCAGGCTGGTCGATTTAGGCATCCAGTTCGGCCGCGGACGCTATCAGCAAACCTTTTTCACCGATGCGCAAAGCGTGCTGAAAAAAAAACAGAGCGCGTATTACGAACTGGTTACCTCGCTGATCCGTAATGTGGAGCCGAAAACGCTGGAAACGTTGGGTTTCAATGTTGGTTATATGAGCTGGACACAGGGTGCAAAAACCATCAGGGCTTATGAGAAGGAACACGGAATCAACGTACCCTGGACGATTCTGCTGGACCTGAACAGCCCCACCCCCCATCCGTTGGAAATGAGTCGTTTGGTTGACGAAGGCGAAAAGATGGGGATCTACACCTACTTTCTCTTTGTCGGCACACAGACAGCCGATTTTGACGCCCTGCTGAGCGCAGCGGAAGCCCACGGTAACAGCGCCTTTTTCCTGTTCTCCGCCGATGAGGAAACCAACCAAATCCTTACCCGCAGCGACGCGCTTATCCGTAACACACTGCTGGTGCCGCGTGGAAGCCAGGCCAAACTGCCTGCTGCGGGGGCGCTTTTGTCTGAAAAAAAGAGGATGTTTGGCCTGAATTGCGAATATAACGAAGTAAACGCAGAGGAATACCTCTCAGACGCGTTTTTACAAAGCGTCGTACGGGAAGGGTATCCGTTCCTGTTCCTGTTGCCCGCCCCCGGGTGTGACCCAGCCGTGTGCGCTCACGTTTACGATCAGATCGTGGAAATTCGCAGCCGCGGGCGTTACCCGCTTTTTCCCGTAGAATTAATCAACGATGTACAGCAGGTGGATCACATCATTTCCAACGAGAGTTGTATGCTTGTTCTGTCATCGGATGGCTCTCTGGTTTATCCGGCGAACACAGGTACGGAACGGTTTGGCATCCTTTCGCTCGCCACGCTGATTGAGCAGGCCATGCCTCACGTTCGACACCATCGCTGAGGGGAGGGATTTGCGCACCATGCCCGAAGCCAATATCACCAAGCGGGCGCTGGGCGCCGCCTTAAAAACCCTGATGCAAACCCATGCGTTTCACAAAATCAGCGTCGGGGATATCTGCGAACAATGCGGTATGCACCGAAAAAGTTTCTATTATCATTTTCAGGATAAATATGATCTGCTCAACTGGGTATTCTACAGCGAATTTATGCAGCTGCTGGATACTGATCACCAGAGTGATCTATGGACCTATCTTCGCAAAATCTGTGATTATTTTGCCGAAAACCGCCAGTTCTACATCAACGCTTTCGCTATCGAGGGACAAAATGCCTTCAGCGATACGTTTAACGAAACGTTGGAAGCAATCTTAAGCGCCTATTTCCGGCCGGAAATCCGGGATGACGAAGTTCGGGAGTTTTACTGTGTGTTTCTCAGCGACGCGTTACGTTGCGCGATCGTGCGTTGGCTGAGAGATGGAAAACCCGCCAGCGCCGAGCAGTTTGTTTCTCTCTGCCGTCGCACGGTAGACAGTTCGACAATTCGTAATACCGCAAGCCAGTCGGCCGGAAAAGGTTTGGAGTAAAACACGGCCCCCGTCGCCAGGCATTCTGCCTTGCCGTCGGGGGCCGTATTCTGTTTCAATAACTTCAGCAAAACGCTCAGGGCTCATACAGTGTGCCGCTGTTTTGCTTGTTCAGCGTGCCTTCCAGCTCGATCTGCATCACCTTCACCAGCGACGTAACCACCGGTCTGTGGCGCATACCTTTAGGCACAATCACCATTTCTCCGGGCGCGAGCGTAACCTGTCCGTCGTCGGTTTCCACTGTAAAACGACCTTCCAACACAAAAAACAGCTCGTCGCTTTGCTCGTGCACGTGAAAATCCAGCGTGCGGTTTTCCACCCGCACAACGCTTACCACACCGCCGTTCAGCTTTCCAACCGCGTCGTAAACATACAGCCCTTTCGTTGCGTTTGCCGCGTCCAGCAGATTCACTTTTTCAAGCATGATCATTTCCCTTTCTGAAACAGGAATTTGGTGCGGCCAAGCAGGGATTTTACACTATCACGCTCAAAAATCCATCCGAAACCGAGCGTAATCGCCGAAGCATAGATGCACAGCGGCACAGCAAGCGTGATCCATTTAAAGAAACCGTTAATATCCAGCAGATGAAACGCCAGGAACGGTCCGGCGATCAGCGCAACTTCCCCCATCATGCGTAAAATACGCTTCAGGGTATCCTGCCAGGGCAGATGTGTAATGTATTTCGGGACAAACCAGAGTTGCAAAATCGTACGCAGAATATTGGACAGGATAATACCCGCGAGAATGCCGACGACCGCCATCGTCATGCTGGTCTGTAAACCCCAGAAGCCCAACCCCAGGCCCAACACGACAGCTGCGACCACCTGCGCGGTGCACTGGTGTCGTGTTTCCTTAAATTTACCGCTTGCCGTAATCATCAGGTCCATCGGCATTTTCCCATGGTCGGTAATTGCCTCCAGAACCACCATGATGCCGATCAGCGGCGCGGAATAGTTGGCATCGGTGATCTTATCGGTATACAGCACCACAAAGGGAACGATCATAATGGCCGCCACAGAAAACAACACTGTAGTGATCGCAAGGTACAGGTACTCAAAATCACGATACGCTTTTTGAAATTTTTCTTGCTGACCACGCACCAGCAAATCACCAAAACCGGAGTAAATACCGGTGGTGGTCATTTTGAGGATCCCCCACAGGCCGACCGTGACCATGTTGTAGGTACCGTACACGGAGATCATCGCCGCGTCGCGGGTAATGATCGTTGTCAGCATAATCGCGGCGCTCTGATGGAACGCCGTGGTAAACTGCTGGTACATCGCATCCCACCGACGGGCCAGCGCCGCTTTGTTTGGTTTGGCGAACGCATTCACCTGCGGATAAACTTTCTTCACATAGCTGCCCAGGATCAGCGGGCGGATCATGATGGTCAGCGACGCGGCCAGACGAACGATGATGATGTTCGTCCGCAGATACGCCAGCACCACAATCGCCGCTGTCTGCAGCAGCAGCGACGACATGCTGGCCAGACTGATCATGAAGGTCCGCTGGTCTGCGGTCAGCAGTACGCGATAACGGGAAAGCGTGAAGAACTCCAGCGCGCCGGATATCCCCATCGCACAGATGAGCAGGAACACGCTGAGGTAGCTCATCAGGTCGCCGTTAATAGTTTCGACCGGCACAACAAAGGGATAGACAGCCGCCAGAACCACCGTAAGCCCGACGAACATCCATCCCGCGATATTATAAAATTGCCGCGCGGCTGACACGATGGCGCTGACGCCATCGTAGTCCTTATCCGCAAGCGGTTTATACAAGCTGAACACAACAGCGGCAGCCAGTCCCGCCTCTACCAGACGGAAATAGGTTAAAAACTCATTCGCGCTCACGATCAACCCGTTGACCTGCGAGCCGTAGAACAGCATCATCAGGCGCGGCGTTACAAAGCCCATCAGCATAGCTGTAAGCTGGTAGGCGGCCGTAAATACAGTGTTCTGCACAAAGCGCGACGTACGGGTGTTGTTGCGGTAATTCAAGGCCGTATCCCTCATTATCGATCCAGATGGAGCGGTCTGCGCTCGTTTTCCGGCGGTGGGGTCATATAATCCGGGCCGTACAGGCTGGTCAGCACTGCGCCCGCATCCCGCGGCACACGCAGGGTCAGCGTTTCAAAAGGCACGGGAACAGGGTTGGCAAAGACGTCCCGGTCAAATGCCATCGTAAGCAGGTTAAAAGCCCCGTCGCTCATGTGTAGCTGTGCGCCGGGCGCGCCGGCACGGGCCACACGCGCGTAAGCAGCAAGCAGGCTTTGGCGGGAAAACGGCAATCCCAGCAGGTTCGTACCCCATAACAACAATCGCTTATCAAAAGAAAAGCGGCGATAATCCACCTGCTTCTTCAGCATCCCCTGCAGCATACGAAGCCGGAAGAGTTTCCACGCGCGCGAGATAGCACCCTTAGGTAGCGGATCAAGGATAAACAGATCCACAAACGCATCGCCGTCCGCCTTGCGTACGCGTGGCACCCATGTATCGGTTAAGTCCAGTGTAAAGCCCTGCCCGCACTGCGTAGGATAAATCGCTGCAAAACGGTCGTAACTGTCGCGTGGAAGCACCAGATCCACATCATCATCCCAGGGAATAAAACCCCGGTGACGTACGGCGCCCAGGAGCGTACCGCACATGGCGCTGTAAGGAAGCCGGTTTTTTTCCAGCACGCGCACCGTATCCGCAAGCACGTCCAGCAGTTCGGCATGCACACGTTCCAAACCGTAATCTGTCATGCTTTTCCTTCCAGCACAGCCTGCGCGCGATCGGCCACCCCTGGGCCGTCCAGGCCGTAATAGGCTTCCAGATAGGCCTGATCGCCCACTATGGAGCTGTATCGGTCGTTCATGCCGATGCGCACCACCCGCGAACGGTTTTGCGGCAGACCGGCGACCACTTCGCAGACCGCGCCTCCGAAACCGCCAACAATCGTATGCTCTTCCAAAGTAAACAGCACCGGCACCCTGGCGCACAATGCGGCAAGATATTCCGCGTCAATCGGTTTTATTGTTGGAAAGCTTGCAACCCCAACACTCCATCCGCGCTCTGCCAGCAGTTTCTGCGCAGCAACCGCGCTGGACAGGATACCGCCCGCAGTCAGGATGTAAGCATCCGTCCCTTCGCAATAGGGGATCGCCTTTCCGGTCTGATACCCCCGGATTTTTTCAATGTCATGGAATACCGGCTCCCCGCCGCGTCCGATACGCAGGTAAGCTACGCCCGGCTCCGTTAAAAAGCGAGCCATGACCGCTTCGGTTTCCACCTTATCCGCAGGCGCGTACACCGTTACCCCCGGCAGAATACGAAGCGCGCTCATGTCTTCGGTCGCGTGATGGGTCATGCCGAGGGTTCCGTATACGAAACCCGCGCCAACGCATACAATCTTCACATTTGCTTCGTGGTAGGCGCAACAGTTGCGAATCTGCTCCAGGCAGCGCAGCGTGGGAAAGTTGCCGATGGAGTATACAACGACCGTCTTCCCTTCCAGCGCCATTCCGGCAGCCATGCTCATCATCGCCTGCTCTGAAATGCCTGCGTTGATAAAACGGTCGGGAAACTCCTTCATATAAGGGAAAAGCACACCAAAGCCCAGATCGCCCGTAATCAGTACCAGATTGGGGTTTCTGCGGGCTTCTTCCTGTAAACAGCGGGTGAACGTATCTCTCACGGTTTGTGTGCCTCCAGTTCCTTCAGCGCCGCGTCGTACTCCTCGCCCCGCGCGGTGCGGTAATGCCAGAGCACGTCGTTTTCCATAAAGCTGACGCCTTTACCTTTTACGGTATCCGCAATCACAACGATCGGCTTCCCCTGCCCCATTGCCGCTTTGGCCTCGTCATATGCGGCGTGCAACGCGGCGTGGTCGTGCCCGTTGATGCGGATCACATGCCAGCCGAAGCTGGCCCATTTCTGGTCCAGTGGTTCCAGCTTGATGGTATTCTCCACGCTGGCAAGAGACTGGATTTTATTAAAATCGACCGTTACGATGAAATTATCCAGTTGATACTGGTTGGCAATCAGCGCGGTTTCCCAGACGGCGCCTTCGTCGCATTCCCCGTCGCCGATGATGCAGTACACCCGGTGTTTTTCGCCGTTCAATTTCGCGGCCATCGCCATCCCCATCGCCATGGGCAGACCCTGCCCCAGCGACCCGGTGCTGGCTTCCACACCCGGCACACCTTTATGGCTGACGTGTCCGCTTAAGCGGCTGCCGTTGCGGCAATGCGTTTCCAGTTCGCTCAGGGGGAAGTAACCACACTCCGCCAGCACAGCGTAGATCCCGGCTCCGGCGTGCCCTTTGCTCAAAATCATACGGTCGCGCTGCGGCCATTTGGGGTTTTTCGGATCGTGATTCATTACATCCGCATACAGCACCGCCACAATATCCGCCATGGAAAAAATGCTGCCGATATGCGCTGTGCCGCCCCGGCTGGTCATATCCAACGCGTGACGGCGCACCTTGTAAGCCAACAGTTCGCTTTTGCCGTAGTTCATGGGGACACTCCTTTACCGAATGCCGCGCAATCGCGCGGGAACCGGTTTGGAATCAATGTTTGCCGGGTGCACGGCTTACCAGCTTGGCGCACACACAGGCAATGGTTCTAAAAAACAGCTTCGCATCCGTACCGAATGATTGGTTCATCACGTATTCCACACGCATCCGGTTCTTTTCGCCCAGAATATTGCGTTCGTACGCACCTTCCGGGTCATCGTGCCCTACGGCCTCATCCAGCCGGATCAGCTTGATGGAGCTCGGGTCGCTGATGCCGGGACGAACCCAGAGAATGCACTGCTGTTGCGCCGTATAACGCACCGTATACTTGAGCAGTTCAGGCCTTGGGCCAATAAAACTCATATCCCCCTTGAGGATATTGAACAGCTGAGGCAGCTCGTCCATCTTCGTGCGGCGCAGAGCACGGCCTACCCGGGTTACGCGCGGATCGTTCAGCGCCGTGGTGCCGCTGTACTTGTCCGCGCCGACCACCATGGTGCGAAACTTAAGAATATTGAAAGGGCGGTTATGGTAACCACCGCGAAGCGCCTTATACAACACCGGCCCGGGAGAAGAGAGCTTGACCGCCAGCACAATGGGCAGCATCACAATCAGTGCCGGGATCAGCAGAACAACCGCCAGAAGAAAATCCAGCGTTCGCTTCATGATTTTGCTATAGAGTGGGTGTTTCAGCGGACCATCCCAATAAGGGAGTGCATCCGGTTTCACGGGCGCCTCATCCGCCCGCGTCTCCCGATTGAGCAAGTGCATTTCCGGCGTACCTCCCACAGGTTAACAATTGGTTGCCGCTAAACTTTAGAATAGCACACGGCCCGTGAGAAGTCAAACAGTTTCCCGCTATCGTCCCTTACCGATTTCTCAGGAAATTCGCCCGAAAGTCCTTCTCTGTCAAGGGTTTTCAGGGCGTTTACCCACCGATATCGCGGCCCATAATACGTATTGTAAAAAACGGACATCCGGACAAATGCCGGGTTGTGTCCCTCGGTCGCTTGACAACGGGAAAAGTCTCCCCCTATAATAAAATCAGTCTTTCGGGACTCCGATCGGTTTTCACCCCCTGTACATTCAACTGAACTGAACCCGCCGCGCCCTACCTTTCGCGGCAGAAAGGGAGCGATCTATGACCCCCACTTTTTCTTCTCCCCTGGAGCGCTTAGCCAGCTATGCCTCCGAAAACGAACAACGGATGATTCAAAACGCAACCATCGACCAGACGCTTTATCAAACCTACGGCGTTAAACGCGGCCTGCGGGATATTAGCGGTAAAGGCGTGTTGGCCGGGCTTACGAACATCTCCGAAATCCAGTCCAGCAAAGAAGTAAACGGAGAGAGCATACCCTGTAAGGGCAGGCTCTGGTACCGTGGTTACGATATTATTGAGCTGGTCAACGGCGTGATACGGGACAGGCGTTTCGGTTTTGAAGAAACGGCTTACCTGTTGCTTTTTGGCGATTTACCCACGCCGGAACAACTGACCGAGTTTAAGCGGGTAATGGCTGCCAGCCGTACCCTCCCCACCAATTTCGTGCGTGATGTGGTAATGAAGGCTCCCACATCGGATATGATGAACACCCTGAGCCGTAGTGTGCTGACTCTGGCCAGTTACGACGACGACGCGTCCGACCTGCGTATCAGCAACGTACTGCGCCAGTGCCTGATGCTGATCTCCGTCTTTCCGATGCTCGCGGTATACGGTTATCACAGTTACAATCATTATGAACGGGATGAAAGCCTGTATATCCACCGGCCGGATGAAAACCTTTCCACAGCCGAAAATCTGCTCAGGATGCTGCGGCCGGACAAACAGTATACGCCACTGGAAGCACACGTACTGGACGTAGCACTGATGCTGCACATGGAGCACGGTGGCGGCAACAATTCCTCCTTCACCACCCATGTGGTTACTTCCTCAGGCACAGATACGTACAGCGCGATCGCGGCGGCACTGGCCAGCCTGAAAGGCCCCAAGCATGGCGGTGCCAACATCAAAGTGGTTCAGATGATGGCCGATTTAAAACGCAACGTGACCGACACAACCGATGACGACGCGGTAGAAGCTTATCTGATGAAACTACTGAACCGTGAAGCATTTGACCAGAAAGGCCTGATCTACGGAATCGGCCACGCCGTCTATTCTGTCAGCGACCCGCGCGCGGACGTGTTTCGTACCTTTGTGGAACAGCTTGCCGACGAAAAGCATAAGAAAATGGAATATGATCTGTACGCCCGCGTGGAACGGCTGGCGCCCCAGATCATCGCACGCGAACGGCACATGTATAAAGGCGTCAGTGCAAACGTCGATTTCTACAGCGGGCTGACCTATTCCATGCTGGGTATCCCGGAAGAGATGTTTACGCCAATTTTCGCCATTGCCCGCATCGTTGGCTGGAGTGCTCACCGGATTGAGGAACTGGTGAACATGGACAAAATCATCCGTCCCGCCTATAAAGCGGTACTGCCAAACCGGGAATACAAGCCAATCGAATCCCGTTAAACCCGTATATGCCAAGCGCCGCGGTTACCCCATTCGGGGCAGTCGCGGCGCTTGCGTTTATCGATGCGGCTTCTTCAGCCGTTTTCTTCTCATCTGCGGTTTCTGTACGTTCTTCGTTTCGCCCTTCAGGCTGAACAGCTCGTCGCGCAGTTTAGCCGCCTTCTCAAAATCCAGCCCTTTCGCGGCAGAAAGCATCTGGTCTTCAAGGCTTTTCAGCAGCTCCTGACGCTCATCCTCGCTCATCTCTTCCTGACCGGGTGCGGTAAAGTCGTTGGTAATTTTCAACAGCGCCTGCACCGTGCTCTTCACACTCTGCGGGGTGATTCCATGCAGGCGGTTGTACGCTTCCTGCAGGTTACGGCGACGATTCGTCTCGTTCACGGCGCGGGTAATGCTATCCGTCAGGGTGTCGCCGTAGAGTATCACCCGTCCGTTCACGTTGCGCGCGGCGCGTCCGATGGTTTGGATCAGCGAGGTTTCGCTGCGCAGGAACCCTTCCTTATCCGCATCCAGAATAGCAACCAGACTTACTTCCGGCATATCCAACCCTTCGCGCAGCAGGTTGATGCCCACCAGCACGTCAAACTCGCCCAGTCGCAGATCGCGGATCAGCTCGGTACGCTCCATGGTCTGGATGTCGCTGTGCAGGTATCGCACACGGATGCCGAGGTTTTTCAGGTAATCCGTCAGGCTTTCCGCCATGCGTTTGGTCAGCGTCGTGACCAGCACTCGCTCGTTCTTTTCTACCGTTTTGTGGATTTCCCCAATCAGATCGTCCACCTGCCCGGTCGCTGGCCGCAGGAACACCTGCGGGTCCAATAACCCCGTAGGCCGGATAATTTGTTCCACCACATTCTGGGCGATCCCCAGTTCGTAGTCTCCGGGTGTGGCGCTGACGTAAACCGTCTGGTGCTGACGTTCCCGAAACTCCTGAAACACCAGCGGTCGGTTATCAAACGCAGAAGGCAGGCGGAAGCCATAATCCACCAGCGTTTGCTTGCGCGCACGATCTCCGTTGAACATGCCGCGTACCTGTGGCACAGTCACATGGCTTTCGTCGATGAACATCAAAAAATCTTTGGGAAAGTAATCCAGCAGGGAGTAAGGTGCGTCGCCGGGCTTCCGACCGTCAAAATAGCGGCTGTAGTTTTCGATTCCGGTGCAGAAACCGATCTGCCGCATCATCTCCAGATCGTATTGGGTGCGCTGGCGCAGGCGCAGCGCATACAGCGGCTGGCCCTCGTCCGTTAGTTCCTGCACACGCTTCTCCATATCCTGTTCGATCACATCCAGCTGGGAAACCATCTTTTCCCGATCCATGGCGTAATGAGTGGCAGGAAAAACCATCGCATGCTCCAGCGTGCTCAGCGGGTTGCCCGTAACCACCTCGATTTCCCGAATGCGCTCAATCTCATCTCCGAAAAACTCAATCCTCAGCGCATGTTCCCGTTCGTTCGCCGGGATGATTTCCAACACGTCGCCCCGTACGCGGAAGCTGCCGCGCGTGAATTCGAAATCATTGCGGGTATACTGGATTTCAATCAGCCGGTCAATCAACTGATCCCGACTCATCCGCATACCCGGCCGCATGCTGACCATCATGCCTTCATACTCGCTGGGGTCGCCCATGGAGTAGATGCAGCTTACGCTTGCCACGATAATCACGTCGCTGCGCTCGCGCACCGCGGCGGTGGCGCTGTGGCGCAGTCGGTCGATTTCTTCGTTGATGGAAGCGTCCTTTTCGATATAGGTATCGGTCGAGGCAATGTAGGCTTCCGGCTGGTAGTAATCGTAATAGCTCACGAAATACTCCACCGCGCTGTCCGGGAAGAAAGCCCGGAACTCGCTGCACAGCTGGGCCGCCAGTGTTTTGTTATGGGCGATGACCAGCGTGGGTTTCTGCACCCGCTCGATAATCGACGCCATGGTAAATGTTTTGCCGCTGCCGGTAACGCCCAGCAGCACCTGGTCCTTCAGCCCCTTCTGTATCCCGTCGGCAAGGCTGGCGATAGCGGCGGGCTGGTCGCCGCTGGCCTGATAGGGCGCTTTCAGCACAAATCGGTTCATGCTGTTCTCCTTCCGTTGACGTTACCGACAGTATAGCACATTTCTTTCGAAATGGAAACACCTGTTTGCGTTTCTTCTGCTTGCGAACAGGGGAAACTTTCTTTAACACCCGTCCGGCGCGCATCCAATCGCATCGGGTTTCCCATGGTTCCACACCGGTGCTATACAAAGAGGCGCGACACCGTCGCGCCCCTGGAATTTCAATAAAGTGATCGCCATTTCCGCCCCATATACCTGCCGGCGTTATGCCTTCTGGGTAAAGTTGTTGTGGCAGCGCCCACAGGTCACCGTAACCACACCCGCACCCCGCGGCAGACGCAACCACGCCTTGCAGTTGGGGCAACGGAAGTACTTATATTGCTTGCGGTTCTTAAACCGCGTACGCGCCTGTTTGAAACCCGTGGTCATTTTGCCGGTCCAGTCCATGTAACGGCGGTTTTCTTCCCGGCGTTTCTGCTCCTTGCGGGAAAAGATGCGGAAAAGGGTATACACGTATACCGCAAGGGAAATAATAGCCAACAGGCCGGAGTTAAATATGGCGGACAAAATGTATATCACCAGTCCCGCCCATACCATGGCAACTGAAAGCTGATCTACACCGTGCCTGCCGGACATAAACGTACGAAAAGTCTGCTTGATCTTTTCCCAAAAGGACATAAGGTTTCCTCCTCCTTCGGTGCACTCGTTCGCGCACCGTTTTCCATAAGCTATTTAACCGCATCGCATGGGTCAGGTTCGAATTCCATTGCCGTGATCAGCAGCAGTATGCTCCGCCGCGACCGCCCAGACAACAGCAATTACATAACAAATTCGCGATTAACAAAGATATGCAGGGGTTGTCACATAATGCGCCCGTAAACCCTCGTGAAGAGCCGTATCGACGGTAATTTTGCCCATTCGCGTTCAGCCCGGACAACAGTTCCCGAAATGCCGGTTCATCCGGCGCCATTTCCACCGCCGTACGCGCGTAGTTCAGCGCCGCCACGCGATTGCCCAAACCGACGTTCACCCGCGCGCTCCAGTAGTACCAGGCGGCGCGGCGATCCCGAATGGATGCCAGCAGTTGAGCGGCCCGTTCATATTCGCGATCAAGTACCGCGTCCTCCACGTTTTTAAGCAACGGATCGTACTCCGTGTAGGTGGTCTGGTTGCCCCGGTAAGCCTGCTGTTGCTGTGCCTGGCGGAAAAAATCTCCGAATCCGAACGGATCAAAGTCACCGCCATAGCCGCCCTGATTGCCTCCGCCATATCCGCCTGTACCGTATCCGCTTCCGGAGCTGCCATAACTGCCATAGCCGCCTGCGTTGTCGTATGAACCGCCGGAAGAGGACCCGCTTCCGTAACTGTGACTGTAACCCTGCCCCTTGTTTTTCACCAGCAGAGTATACGCCTCGTTTACTTCCTTCATCTTCGCCTCGGCCTGTGCGCTTCCCCCGTTTAAATCCGGATGATACTTTTTGGCAAGCTTCCGATAAGCCGCTTTGATTTCGTCATCCGTGGCGTTCGGGGATACGCCCAGCACCTCATACGGGTCTCTGTTCATGGTCACTCTCCCTTAGTTTCGCCTGTTCGCGTTTGGGTTTTTCCTGCTTTTGCCGGTAACGCACCCATACGCCCGAATATAGAATGTTGCGCAAAATTTCCACATCCTGCACAAGGGGTAAAAGCTCAAATGCCTGCGTACATTCCGCAATTACCATTGTCAGACTGTCCTTGATAAGGGTTTCATAAACCGGCGATTTGGCGTACTGCGCCAGCGGATTATAACGCTTTCGCCGCAGATCCGCCGACAGGTCTTCGTATGCATCCATCAGATAGATGAATCGCCCCAGGCCCTCGCCAAGCGTACGCAACGGAACCGACCAGTAATCACCCCGGTATACAAACACCTCGCCCAGCATCCGCGCCGTCAGGTTGGCGGGCGCATCCGGTTCCAGGCAATTTTCCTGTTCCAGCTTGCCGATATCCTTGAGACATTTTTCAATGGCCGCGCACTTTTCCGGGTATCGGTTTTCCACCTGCCGATATGCCTTTTCCAACAATCCGGCTTCTGCCCTGCCCGCCAGACTGTGCTCGTCGTTCCAGTCGTCGCGGCATTTATGGTAAGCCAACGCAATATTCATATCCGCGCAGTAGTCGCTCAGCTCGTTCTCTAAATACTCCCGTTCCCGGATCGGATGCGGCAGGCAACGTCCTTTGCTGAGCGTTTCTTCCGGCTCGTACAGGGAGCTTAACAGCACCAGCAAGAACGTCATGTCGTTGCTCAGCGTGATCCGTCCAAGGTTGCCATATCGGTGCATTAGTGTGCGGCACATGCCGCAGTAATACGCCTGATAGCGGTTTCGGCTGCGTTCTCCCAGCTCCGCCGGGTTGATGGTAACATATCCGAACATGGGCATCCCTCCGTATCATCACGGTGATCAGGGGCGTTCTTTTCCCTTGTTCTCCGCCGAGGTAAACTCCGCGTCCATCGCACCGTCTTCCGCCGCGTTCTCCCCTGTTTCCCCCACATATCGTCCGGCAGCGGCCAGCGCCTGCTCAAGCTCCGCGCTTGCGTCGCGAAGCGCGTTATCATCCTTGTCGTCCAGAGCCTGCTGGGTGCGCTTGCGCAGGGCTTCCACGCGATCCTTGTCCTCCGGCTTCAGCTTCCGCATGGCGCTTTTGGCTTCGTAGCAGAGCTGTTCGCCGCGGTTGCGCAGTTCCGCGCTTTGCTTGCGCTGCCGGTCATCGGCGGCGTAACGTTCCGCGTCCCGCACCGCCTGATCAATCTCGGCGGAAGACATGTTGGAGCTCTGCGTCAGCACAATTTCCTGATACCGCCCCGTTCCCAGGTCTTTGGCGGACACGTTGACAATGCCGTTAGCGTCGATAGCAAAGGTAACTTCAATCTGCGGGATGCCGCGCATCGCCCGGCGAATACCGGTGAGTTTGAATTTTCCCAGCGTCTTATTATAGCTGGCAATTTCCCGCTCGCCCTGCAAGACGTGAATCTCAACCTGCGTCTGGAAATTCGCCGCCGTGGTAAACACCTGGCTGCGCTTTACGGGGATCGGGGTATTCCGGTCAATGATCCGGCTGAACACATCCCCCACCGTCTCAACGCCCAGCGAAAGCGGGGTAACGTCCAACAGCAGCAGACCTGTTACCTGTCCCTGCAGCACGCCGCCCTGAAGCGTCGCGCCCATAGCCACGCATTCGTCCGGGTTAATCCCCTTGCTGGGCTCCTGTCCGGTTAAGCGCTTCACGGCTTCCTGCACGGCGGGTATGCGGGTGCTGCCGCCCACCAGAAGCACCCGCCCGATCTGCGAGGAGGTCAGTCCCGCATCGCTCATGGCCTGTTTTACAGGGCCTGTGGTCGCGTCCACGAGGCTGCGCGTCAGGTCATCGAATTTTGCCCGGGTCAGTTCAATCTCCAGGTGCTTCGCACCATCCCGGCCATTTGCAATAAACGGCAGACTGATGGTCGTCGTGGTAGCGCTGCTCAGTTCGATCTTCGCCTTTTCGGCAGCTTCCCGGATGCGCTGCATTGCGGTGGGGTCGCGGGTGAGGTCGATTTTTTCTTTTTTCTGAAACTCTTCCAGCAGCCAGTTAGCCACACAGCGGTCGAAGTCGTCCCCACCCAGACGATTGTTGCCCGCAGTTGCAAGCACCTCGATTACGTCGTGGTTGATCTCCAGGATGCTCACGTCGAAGGTGCCGCCGCCCAGGTCGTATACCATCACCTTCATGTTTTCGCCCTTATCCGCGCCATAGGCCAGCGCGGCGGCGGTGGGTTCGTTCACAATGCGCAGTACATTCAGGCCCGCAATTTTTCCCGCGTCTTTCGTTGCCTGCCGCTGGCTGTCGCTGAAATAGGCGGGCACGGTAATCACCGCGTCAGTCACCTTTTCTCCCAGATAGGCTTCTGCGTCGGCCTTCAGTTTTTGCAGGATCATCGCGCTGATCTCCTGCGGAGTATAAGCTTTACCGTCGATTTTCACCCGATTGTCGGTGCCCATCTCCCGTTTGATACTGGAAATGGTCCGTTCACTGTTGGTGACAGCCTGCCGCTTGGCGGCGCTACCCACAATGCGTTCCCCATCCTTCGTAAAAGCAACGACGGACGGCGTGGTTCGGCCGCCCTCGGCATTCGGGATCACAACGGGATCCCCGTTTTCTAGAAAAGCGACGCAGGAATTTGTGGTTCCCAGGTCGATGCCGATCGTTCTTGCCATATGGTTCCCTCCTTGCCGGGAATATACCCTGACTATGTTATCATATACGAAAATCGTGAGCAATCGTTAACCCAAATATGGACAAACCGTGAACAATGGTCAGACTTGTCTGACAAATGTTTAAAAAGGGAATAATTAATTCCGTGTTGAACTAATTCCGAGTGAGAAACGAGGTGGGTTGTACGGCGCAACAATATCTGGCCATTCATCATCCGTTCGCCCCGGTATTTGATTCCACTTCCCGCGTGCTGGTACTGGGTACCTTTCCTTCCGTGCAGTCGCGTGCAAACGCTTTTTATTATGGACACCCCCAAAACCACTTCTGGCCTGTGCTGGCTGCGCTGTTTGGCACGGTGGTACCTTCTTCGGTTGAAGAAAAGACTGCATTACTGCTTACCCATCATGTCGCGCTCTGGGATGTGCTGGCCTCCTGCGATATCGCGGGCAGCGCGGACGGAAGCATCCGCAACCCCGTGCCCAACGATCTGTCGGAACTGCTCGGGCAGGCCCCCATCCGCGCGGTTTTCGCCAACGGCCAGACCGCCGCCGCGCTGTATCGCCGCTGGAGCCAGCCGCAAACCGGCTTGCCGATGATCGCTTTGCCTTCCACCAGCCCTGCAAACGCGCGGTGCACGCTCGAAACGCTCATCGCCGCGTGGAAACCGCTGTGGCAATGCGCGACGGAAAAAACAAACAAACTCTGATATTTTTCTGCCTGCCCCTCTTGACAGGATGTCTCTATTTGACTATTATACATATGAACGGTTGTTCATATGAAGGAGTGATGGAACGTGGTAGCGCCTCCCGAAGCCCCGAAGTGCGAATTCGTATGTGTCCACGCGGATGTTGTAGACCGTGTTGCCGATGTGATGCCCGACGAGGACACGCTGTTTGACCTCAGCGAGCTGTTCAAGCTTTTCGGGGATTCAACACGCATCCGCATCCTGTACTGTCTGTTTGCCAACGAGATGTGCGTATGCGACATCGCAACACTCCTTGGGATGAGCCAGAGCGCGATTTCCCACCAGCTGGCGCTGCTGAAGCGCAGCAAACTGGTATCGGCCCGCCGCGATGGCAAGACGGTATTCTATGCCCTTGCGGACGATCACGTGCGAACCATTTTGGGACAGGGCATCGACCATGTTACCGAATAACGTTCTGGAGGAATTGGTGATGAAAAAGGTATTTCAGTTATCCGAACTGGATTGCGCCGCCTGCGCGGATCGCATGGAAACAGCCATCCGCAAGTTGCCCGGCGTAACCGCCGCCACCGTTAACTTCGTCACCCAGCGCCTCACGCTGGAAGCCGACGACGCGACGTTCGAAGAAGTTGTGCAGGCTGCCCGTAAAGTAGCCGCCCGTACAGCGCATGGATGCATCCTTTCCTGAGAATATTCCGTATAGAGTATCCTTTCCCCAATAAGCGATGAGGAGATGGATTCGTTTTGACCCGCAAGCAAAAGCAAACCCTGATGACCATTGTAATCGCAGCAGTGATTTTCATCATTGCGCTGCTGGTGTCCCAACCCGTTTTCCGGCTGATTTTGTTTATTGTCGCCTATCTTCTTTCCGGTTTCAGCGTGTTAAAAGAAGCGGGCGAAAATATCATTCATGGCGAAATCTTTGATGAGAACTTTCTCATGTCCATCGCCACCCTGGGCGCGCTGGCGATTGGCGAATACCCCGAAGCCGTCGCCGTAATGCTTTTATACCAGACAGGCGAACTTTTCCAGAGCTACGCACTGGGAAAAAGCCGCAAATCCATATCGGCACTAATGGATATCCGCCCCGATATCGCCCACGTGGAACGCAACTCGGAAACGGTCACCGTATCCCCGGAGGAGGTCGCGGTCGGAGAGGTTATCGTGGTGAAACCGGGTGAGCGCGTACCGCTGGACGGCGTGGTGCTGGAAGGCAACTCCGCGCTGAATACCGCGGCGCTGACCGGGGAAAGTTTACCCCGTGACGTGACCGTCGGGGACGACGTAGTCAGCGGGTGCGTAAACCAGGGCGGTCTGCTCCGGGTACGGGCCAGCAAACCCTACGGCGAATCCACCGTCGCGAAAATACTGGATCTGGTGGAAAACGCCAGCGCCAAAAAGGCGAAAACCGAAGCCTTTATCACCCGTTTCGCGCGGATCTACACTCCGCTGGTTTGCGCCGCGGCATTGCTGCTGTTTCTGCTTCCCCCGCTGATCGCGGGGGGCGGCTGGCGCGTTTGGGGCGAGCGGGCGCTCAGCTTTCTGGTTGTGTCGTGCCCGTGCGCGCTGGTCATTTCGGTACCGCTTACCTTTTTTGGCGGCATTGGAGGAGCCAGTCGCAACGGGATTCTGGTGAAAGGCAGCAACTATCTGGAGCAGCTTGCCAGCGCGGAGACCGTTGTATTTGACAAGACCGGAACGCTCACTGAAGGAAGCTTCAAGGTGTCGCTGATCCATCCGGATCAGGTAACGGAACAGGAGCTGCTCAAATTAGCCGCCACCGTGGAAAGCTATTCCGACCACCCCATCAGCCGTTCCATTCGCGCGCAGTATCATCTGCCCGTCGATTCCGACGGCCTGACCAATGTAAAAGAAATCGCCGGGCAGGGCGTATCCGCCGAGTTGCATGGGCGCACACTTTTCGCCGGTAACCAGAAGCTGATGGACGCCATCGGCGTTGCTACGCCAAATTGCCCGCACGAGGGCAGCACCGTGGTGCATGTGGCCCGGGATGGCGTCTATCTGGGGCATATCGTGATCTCCGACGAAATCAAGCCCGGCTCCAAAGCCGCCATTGTCGCCCTGAAAGGGGAAGGCGTGCGGAAAACCGTGATGCTCACCGGCGACATGCAGGCCGTAGCGGATCAGGTGGGGCGAGAACTGGGCCTGACCGAAGTACACGCGCAGCTGCTTCCGGCCGATAAGGTGCATCAGGTAGAAATGCTTCTGTCCCAAAGCAGCCCCAAAGGCAAGCTGGTCTTTGTAGGCGACGGCGTAAACGACGCGCCGGTGCTGACCCGTGCGGACGTGGGAGTTGCGATGGGCGCGCTGGGCAGCGACGCGGCCGTGGAAGCCGCCGACGTGGTGCTGATGGATGACGACCCCCGCAAATTGCCGCTTGCTATTCGGATTGCTCGGCATACGCTGAAAATAGCCCGGCAGAACATCACCTTCGCTCTCGCCGTCAAGCTGGGCGTACTGGCGCTGGTCGCAGTCGGACTGGCCAACATGTGGCTGGCGGTGTTTGCGGATGTAGGCGTAAGCCTGCTCGCAATTTTAAACGCAACCCGCGCTCTGCGTGTGCGTACCGAAGAATAACCCAAACGCCTGATCGTTCATCTATCGCAAGCAAAGGATCATTCACGGGAAAACACGATATGTAAGGGCGGGCCTATACGGCATGTATGGGTCCGCTTTTTCCATACACCACCGAAGCCTGCAGGGAGAAGCGCAACAAAACCGGCGTGTATTACGGCAAGGGTGTAATACACGCCGGTTTTTATTCATCTGGAAGGACTTCCCGCCGTATCCTGTTATGGTCAAACAAGCGTACCGTGAGGAGCGCGCAGTTCCTATTTCGTGCATTTTCCACAGCGCATGCTTGCGCAGGTGGCACAGCCGCCGTCCCCAGTTTCGCGCAGGCTGGCGGGCAGCGTATCTCCCACATCCTTCATGGTCAGTATCATCTCGTCGCACGGGATCGGGCAATGCAGCCCGGCAAGCGCCATCTGTGCCGCCGCCATTGCCTGCGAAGCCCCGCCCACGTTGCGGTATACGCAGGGGATCTCTACCAGCCCCTGTACGGGGTCGCATACCAACCCCAGCATGTTCATCAGCGCAAAGGCGCAGGCATCCGCCGCCGCTTCCGGCGTGCCGCCGTACAGCTCCGTCAGCGCCGCGGCGGCCATGCCGGCCGCGGAACCGCATTCCGCCTGGCAGCCGCCTTCCGCGCCGCT
The DNA here is from genome assembly GCA_023395615.1 of Bacillota bacterium. Taxonomy (GTDB): domain Bacteria; phylum Bacillota; class Clostridia; order Christensenellales; family Aristaeellaceae; genus CAXXOK01. The sequence continues at coordinate 38,355 of JAEWYP010000024.1, read as the reverse complement.
CACCGTTGCCTGCTGGGCAATCACGCGCCCAACAGCCGCCGCCGTAAACAGGGCGTCTGTCAGTTCGTCGTCCTTAAATCCATCCTGTTCCTGTGCCGCCAGCAGCACTCCCGGCAGGATGCCACAGCTGCCCGCAGTAGGCGCCGCGACAATTTTACCCATACAGGCGTTGCTTTCCGAAACTGCCAGCGCATAGGCACAGGCCTTTCCCAGCAGGCCAAAACGATCGATGTGTTCCGCGACGCGCATCTGCGCCGCCTGCCCGCCAACCCGACCGGATACGGAACGCAGGTCCGGATTCAACCCTTCCCGAACGCTGGAACGCATTACCTCCAGTGCTTTACGCATTCTGGCACGCGTCACTGTTTCATCCGTACCGTCCTGCCCGGCCTGCCAGCGAATGGCCGCTTTGGCGATACTGCCACATTCTCCGGCAGCGGCAAGCACCTCCGTTATGGTCTGCACGGCATATCCCTCCCCTGCGTTTCGTCCCCACGTGCGGCCAGATAAGCCACATGGTATACGTCTGTCAACTCCGATAAATGCTCAATCAGCGCGCGATCCGCAGCGCCATCCAGTTCCAGTGTTACCATGGCTTCCCCCCCGGCTGAGGAGCGGGAAACGCGCATGGTGGCGATATTCAGATGGCTTGCGGCCACTTCTCCGCTGATTTTGGCAATCATGCCGGGCGTATCCCGGTACGTGAGCACCAGTGTGTTGCCATGGCCGGAAATGGATGTTTCCAACCCATCCACGGACTGAATGATAATCTCCCCTCCGCCGATGGAAGCGGCCTGCAATTTCACTTTGCGCCCCTTCCGATTCGTCAGGTCAAGAACGACAGTATTCGGATGCGCATTGCGAAGCGAAGCCTGATAAAAGCTCACCTTCAGCCCTGCCTTTTCGGCGCAGGTCAGGCTGTCACGCAGGCGGGGGTCGTCCACCTCCATACCCAACAGACCGCCTACCAACGCCCGGTCGGTGCCATGCCCTTGATATGTTTTTTGGAAGGAACCCCATAAACCGATTTTCGCTTCCACCGGTTCGCCGCCCAGCAGCATCCTGCCCAGTTTGCCGATCCGGGCCGCGCCTGCCGTGTGGGACGAGCTGGGACCGATCATAATCGGCCCGATCAGGTCGAACATGTCCATTATGCTTATTCCTCCCGTGCCGCGGGTTCTTCCCATGCGGCATACAGTTCTTCTGCCGAAAGTCGACGGATACGCCCGTCGGATACACGGGTCAGCTCATCAGCCACATGGGGAATGTCGGTCTGCCTGCACAGCAGGGTAAAGCGTACCGCGTCGGCGTAAACCGGCGGCTCCAACCGGATCGGCAGGGTTTTCAATGCGTACTGTACCCGATCCCAAATCGGGTATCCGACTTCCATCTGCCAGCGTTCGGTGGGAGCCATTTCGCACACGCCAGCCGCGTTCACAGCCAAAGCACAGGTATGGCTGTATGCGCGCACCAGACCACCCGCCCCCAGCAGAATGCCGCCGAAATAACGGGTAACCACCACGGCGCAGTCCACCACTCCGCGCGCCTTCAGCGCTTCCATCATTGGCAGGCCCGCGGTACCGCCTGGCTCGCCGTCGTCGCTGTAGCGCATGACGCCCGCGTTTTGCCCGACGATGTAGGCATAGCAGTTGTGGTTGGCAGTCTTGTGCCGTTCCCTTACCCCTGCCAGAAAAGCCAGTGCCGCTTCCTCCGTTTGCACGGGCATGGCGTGGCCGATAAAGCGGCTTTTCTGGATCACATACTCTTCTTCGGCTTCCCGCCCAAGGGTTTTGTAAGCTTTCATCGCGTATCCTTTCCACGGATTCTCGCGCCTATTATAACTGTTTTCCCGTCCGCTGGCAACGGAATGAACATTTGTTCGCAAACGATTGACAAACCCCGCGCAACCTTTTATCATGAGACAGGCAGAGATATGAATTATCTGTTGGGAGGCATTCCATGATCGTTTTGGGGATCGATCCCGGTCTGGCCACGCTGGGCTGGGGTGTGATCGAGAGCGCGGGCGGGAGGCAGCGCCTGATGGAGTACGGATGTATCCTTACTACTCCTGATCAGACGCTGCCAGATCGGCTGCTGACGATCCAGAACGAAATGGGCGCACTGCTTGCACGGTTTCAGCCGGACGAGATTGCTTTTGAGGAGCTTTTTTTCGCCCGCAACGTGACTACGGCGCTCACGGTGGGCGCGGCACGCGGCGTAAGCGTGGCTGTATGCGCCGCCTATACCCCTAAATTATACGAGTACACACCCATGCAGGTGAAGCAGGCCATGGTGGGTTACGGTAAGGCGGAGAAGCGGCAGATACAGGAAATGGTAAAATTGCTGTTGCGGATGGAGGACATCGCCCGCCCGGACGATGCGGCCGACGCGCTGGCCATCGCGCTTACCCATGCCGCCACCGGCGCGGCCAGCGGACAGTTTTTAATGAAGTGAGGGGACCAATGTGATTGCGCTTGTCGAAGGCACCGTAGTTGAAAAGAGCGAAGGGGAAGTTGTGCTGCTCGCTGGCGGGATCGGTTTTCGCCTGCTGTGCAGCATGAACACATTGGCGGGTATCCCCCCGGTGGATCAGCGCTGCCGCCTGTATACGCATTTTAACGTCCGGGAAGACGCAATGGAGTTGTACGGCTTTTCCACCCGCGAAGAACGGGATATGTTTCGTCGTTTAATCAGCGTAACCGGCGTCGGTCCCAAATCGGCGCTGTTCGTATTGGGCAGTCTGCCGCTTTCCGACCTTCGTCTGGCGATTTTAACCGGCGACATCGGCATGCTCAGCCGCGCGCCTGGCATCGGCAAAAAAACCGCACAGCGTATCGCGCTGGAACTGAAGGATAAAGTAACGCAGGATGCGCTGGCCAGCGGCGTAAGCGCGGAAGATATCGCAATCGCGGATACCGAAGCCCCCGCGCAGGACGCGCTGGGCGAGGCGATGCAGGCGCTGAAGGCGCTGGGCTATTCGCCGCAGGAGGCCGCCAAAGCCCTGAAAGGGGCCAAGGGACAGGCACAGACCGCCGACGAGCTGATCCGCATGGCGCTTCGCAACATGGCCCAGCAGGTATAACACAGTCCTTTGCCATGCTGTCGTACCGAAATAAAGGAGTTCCATCATGCCGAACGAAGAACGTTTGATTACCTCCGGTTTCCGGACCGGCGAGGACGAGCAGGAACTGACCCTGCGCCCGAAAAGTCTGAACGATTATGTCGGTCAGGAGCCGATCAAGCAGAACCTGCGTATCTCCATCGAGGCCGCGCTGAAACGCCGGGAATCGCTGGATCATCTGCTGCTGTACGGCCCTCCGGGGCTGGGCAAGACGACGCTTGCCGGCATTATCGCCTCGGAGATGGGGCAGAACATCCGTATCACCAGCGGTCCGGCCATCGACCGCCCGGGTGATCTGGCCAGTATTCTGACCAACCTGACCGACGGCGATGTGTTGTTTATCGACGAAATCCACCGACTTAGCCGTTCCGTGGAAGAAGTGCTGTACCCCGCCATGGAGGACTATGCGCTGGATATCATGATCGGCAAAGGTCCGACAGCGCGCAGTATCAGGCTTGATTTACCGCATTTTACGCTGGTAGGCGCCACCACGCGCGCCGGGTTGCTGTCCGCGCCGCTTCGCGACCGTTTCGGTCTGCTGTTCCGGCTGGAAATGTATACCCGCGACGAACTGGCGACCATTCTACGCCGCAACGTGGGCATTCTCCATGTGGAGGCAGATGAGGACGGCATTCTGGAAATTGCGGGCCGCAGCAGGGGCACGCCGCGAATCGCCAACCGGATGCTCCGCCGTGTGCGGGATTATGCCCAGATCCGCGCGGACGGGTGTATCACCTGCGAGATTGCCCGTCAGGCGCTGGACATGCTGGATGTGGACCTGCTCGGGCTGGATCGGGTGGATCGCACCATGCTCGCCACGATGATGGACAAGTTTTCAGGCGGCCCCGTAGGGCTGGACACTTTAAGCGCCATGACCGGCGAGGATGCCGTAACCATCGAGGACGTATACGAACCGTACCTGATGCAGCTCGGATTTCTCATGCGCACTCCCCGCGGCCGCATCGTTACCCCCGCCGCCTACGAGCACATGGGGCGCAAACCGCTTGCCCCGCCGCAGGAAAGCGGCGGTTGCGAACAAATTTCATTTTAAGGAAGCACAAACGATTTGAAAACAAGTGATTTCGCTTACGACCTGCCGGAAGAGCTGATTGCCCAGACCCCCGTGGAGCCCCGTGATCACAGTCGGATGCTGGTTTACAACCGTTCGGATAAAAGTGTGGAGCATCTGCATTTTTACGATCTTCCCCGTTTCCTCACCCCCGGCGATGTGTTGGTAATTAACGAAACCAAAGTAATCCCCGCAAGGCTGCTGGGTGAAAAAGAAAGCACGGGCGTCCCCGTGGAAATTCTGCTGTTGAAACGGAAAAGTCAGGATGTGTGGGAAACGTTGGTGCATCCGGGCCGTCGGCTTTTACCGGGTACTTTTTGCACCTTTGGTAACGGGCTGCTTCGAGCGGAAATCCTGTCCACGCTGGAAAGCGGCGGGCGCATGGTGCGTTTTCACTATCAGGGCGTTTTTGAAGCTTTGTTGGATCAGCTGGGCCAGATGCCTCTGCCGCCCTACATCCACGAACATCTTGCCGACCAGAGCCGGTACCAGACCGTCTACGCCAAAGAGGAAGGCAGCGCCGCCGCCCCCACCGCGGGCCTGCACTTTACGCCGGAACTGCTTACCCGTATCCGCGATATGGGCGTCAACGTGGTGCCGATTCTTCTTCATGTGGGGCTGGGCACCTTCCGCCCCGTGAAAGCGGAGAACGTGGAGGATCACGTGATGCACGTGGAACGGTATGAGGTTTCCCCCGAAGCGGCGCAGGCGATCAACACGGCGCGCGCCTCCGGCCATCGCTGCGTATGCGTTGGCACCACCAGCGTACGCACGCTGGAAACCGTAGCCGACGACGATGGCATCATCCATGCCGGGGCCGGTGAAACCGGTATTTTCATCACACCCGGTTACCATTACAAAGCGGTGGACGCGCTGATCACCAATTTTCATCTGCCGGAAAGCACTCTGTTGATGCTCGTTTCCGCGCTGATGGGCCGGGAAGAAGCGTTGCGGGTTTACAGCCTTGCCGTTCAGGAGCGTTATCGTTTCTTCTCTTTCGGGGATTGTATGCTGATTTTATAAGCAAATCCTGTTCGAATAGCTAAGGCCGCCTGAACTCAGGCGGCCTTTTCAATTCGCTTTTTCTTCCTGTTTGCCTGAAAAGAAGAACCCCGTACCGTTCCCTGTAATAAAACGGATTGATATTACGTAAAAGCAGGATGTGTATGCTTATTCCTTTTTCCCAGGTTCTCCCGCAGATACCTTTTCACCAATCTTGCTTTCCGTGCCGTTCAGAAGCCGCGTAATGTTCGCACGGTGGCGAATCACCACCAGCACGAAAAGCGCGATGGTGAACACATACACAAACCATTCGGCCGGATGGGTGGCGATCATCAGCACCATGTAGCAAAACAGCATCGTCATACTGCCAAGGCTGATAAAGCGGGTGATCGCGATTACCGCCACACAGATTGCGATGGAGATAATCCCCCACAGCGGGTTTACGAAGAAAATCACAGCCGCCGAGCAGGCTACGCCTTTGCCGCCTTTAAATTTGAAAAACACCGGCCAGTTATGGCCGAGAATCGCGCATAAGCCTCCCAGCATCGCCCCGAAGTTCGCAATTCCAAAAGGCGAGCCGGGGAGCAAAAGACTGCCCAGCCAGCAGGCGAGCGTCGCTTTGAGAAAATCACCGATAAAGGTGACCAGTCCCTTGCGCAGACCCAGTACGCGCAGTACATTGCTGGCGCCCGTGTTGTGGCTGCCCACGGTACGAATATCCACACCGGCGCGGTTGCTGACCAGGATTCCCGTTGAGATACACCCCAGCAGATAACCGGCGACCGCAACTGCGACCGTGAAAAGGATTTCTTTCATGGCACTCTCCTTAATCCCTGTCGAATTTTTGTTCATGTCCGGAACAAATTATACCATGGTAACCGACGGAACGCAAAAGTGTGCAACGATGCAACTCCGCGCGGAAATGCGGAGTACATAAGCATTTCCGTCAGTCCAACGTTTCATCGACAGGTTTGTTACAGTCGTTTCACGTTCGTTATTCCTGTTCCACTCGGATAAAGCTTTCCAGCGTGGCGATATCGGCGCTCAGCGCTTTCATGGCGCGCTGCATAGCCTTCTCGCTCGCCGTATGGGTAATGACCACCAGCGTCACCCGCCCGTTCTGGCGTTCGCCCTTTTGCTGCACGGCCGCGATGCTCACATTCTCGTCCGCAAAGCATTTGGCAACACGGCTGAGCACGCCGGGCTCGTCCTGAGCAAGCATCCTGATATAGAAAGGGCATTGCCAGTCTGTGTTGTTACGCAGTGCAACTTTCGGGTTCAACTCGTTGGCAAACGTGGGGTACAGGTGCTGGCAGGCGGTTGCGGCACGCTCCAGATCGCTCACGATGGCACTGGCCGTGGGCATATCCCCCGCGCCGCGCCCCAGAAACATCATTTCCTTGCAGGCATGCCCATGCAGGTATACGGCGTTGAACGATCCGGACACATTAGCCAGCGGGTGATCGCTGCGGATAAAGGTGGGATGTACGCGCGTTTCCACATCCAGGCCCTCGCGTTTGGCAATGGCCAGGAGTTTTAACGTATAGCCCAGTTCCTGCCCACAGTGAATGTCCTCGGCGCTGATATGCGTGATTCCCTCCGTATACACATCCTCAAAAGGCACGCGGCCATGGAACGCCAGCGACGCCAGAATGCTCAGTTTATAGGCCGCATCCAGTCCCTCCACGTCCGACGAGGGATCCGGCTCCGCCAGCCCAAGACGCTGCGCATCTTTGAGCACCGTTGCATAATCCTCGGCATTCTTACTCATGCGTGAGAGGATGTAGTTCGTAGTGCCGTTCACAATGCCGTAGATTTTATCAATCCGGTTGGCCTGAAGGCTTTCCTCCAGCGAATGGATAATGGGGATCGCGCCGCAAACCGCCGCTTCGTAATACAATCCCGCGCCGTTCGCCTTCGCGGCTTTCTGCAGCTCATGCCAATGCAGGGCAAACGCAACCTTGTTCGCCGTCACCACTGTTTTGCCTGCGTTCAGCGCACGCATCAGCAGAGAGTATGCCGGTTCTTCGCCGCCGAGGAATTCGACCACAATCTGGATTTCCGGGTCGTTCAGCACGTCGTCCGGGCGATCGGTCAGCACACCGTCGGGGAAAGAGATGTCACGCTTCTTTGTCAGGTCGCGCACCAGTATCTTCTTAATATGGAAGCGCAGACCCGCCCGGTGCTCAATATCCGGGCCAAACCCTTCCAGCAGACGCCATACTCCACTCCCCACGTTGCCGCAGCCCAGAAAGCCGATGGTGATCTCCTTGCTCATGGTCGCAACTCCTTTATCAGTGATTCCGCTCATACAGGATTCGCAGTCCTTTTAACGTAAGCAATCCGTCCAGCTTATCAATACACTTGTCATCCTGCGCCACCAGCACCGCCATGCCTCCGGTCGCCACAACGAACGCGTTGGGAGCGTTCAGTTCTGCCCGCATCCGTTTTACCAGATAATCCACCTGCCCGATGTAGCCATAAATCAGACCGGATTGCAGGTTCGTTACAGTTGTTTTCCCAATCACGGTCTCCGGCTTGATCAGCTCAAAGCGGGGTAATTTGGAGGTGCGTCCGACTAACGCTTCACTCGCAAGTTTGATACCCGGGCAAATGCATCCCCCCAGAAAATTACCTTTCGCGTCCAGAGCGCCGAATGTAGTCGCTGTTCCGAAATCGATAAAAATGCAGGGTCCTCCATACTGTTCGTAGGCGGCCACGGCATTGGCAATGCGATCGCTTCCCAGCTCTCTTGGGTTTTCGTATTTCAGGTTGATTCCGGTCTTAATCCCCGGTTCCACCATCATGGGGGTAACCCCAAAATAGTTCTTGCACATGTGCTCCAGCGTAAAGTTAATCGTCGGTACAACGCTGGAAATCGCCACGCCGGAAACATCCCGCATGTCCACGCCCTCGTGCGTAAAAAGGTTAGCCAGCAGAATCCCATATTCGTCGGACGTATAAGTTTTACTGGTGGAAACCCGCCAGTACTTGACCATCTCTGTTCCTTCAAACAGGGCTGTTTTGATGTTGGTGTTTCCCACGTCCATGGTGAAGATCATGGCGTACTCTCCTTTATATTCCGGCCCGTTCGGTTGCGATTCAGGCTTTGGGGGCTTCTCGGGCCGAATCGTCCGTGGCAATTTTTCTATCCGGTGCGCGGCCGATTCCGCTGCGACGGTTAACAGCATCCACGGCGATTTTCACCATCGGCACCAGCACTGCGGCTACCGCCGCTTCCGCCAGTCCGTTTGGTAATCCTACAACCGCCACCAGCCACGCGCCCGCGTTGTTCAGGTAGGCCGCGCCTGTATTACCGCCGGATATCAGGTTGTTGACCAGCACGGTTAAATCTCCGCCGTACAGAATCACGATCATGCCCAAACAAAGCACGGTATTGGTGACCGCCCCGACCGCCGAAGCGATTCCCGCACCCACCTTATCGGCAATACCTTTGCGCTTTACCACGCGCTTCCATAAGGTATACGTGCCCCAGGCCGTCAACGGAATGATCATCCGGGGTACGACGCTGACCAGCGGATCGCGGAAGAACAGCGTAAGCCCTACCATACCGCTGCCCCATGCGCGGATCAGGCTGCAAAGGCCAAAAATCAAGCCCACTCCCACGCCGACCAGCGGGCCTTCCACCAGTGCGGCCAGAATAACCGGCAGGTGCACCAGCGTAACCGCTGGCAGCGGCGGGGGTAACGTAATCATCCCAATCGGGGTAAAGGCAAGCAACGCGGTGATCGCGGCAAACATTGCGGTAACCACCATCCGTCGGATGGCAAGGGTGGATTTTCCACGATGGGAACCTGTTTTCGATTTCATAGACTTTTTCCTCCGTTCGAGTTCTTCACAAGATACCCGACGATCTGGCCGACCCGTGCGGCCGAATAAGGGACGAGGGAGCCTTTTGCGTCCGACCCCGAAGGTATCGGCGCGACTCCTGAAAACTTATTATAACGTTTGAGAGGAGAATTGTAAACCGCGCTGCTCTACGTGTGTCCGCCCGAAAGGTTCATATCCGGTACTATAGCGCGAAAAGCACGAAAAAGAAACAGTTCTGCTGCCTGCGGGTTCAAAAAACACCGCGCCTTTCTGTCCGGATTCTTCCATCCGGTCAAAAAGGGCGCGGTGTGTAAGGCTACAGGCAAACTGCCCCGCACGACTGTTGGGCGTCAGGGATTGTCACCTTCCGGGGGTTCCCCGTCGGACGGTTCCACTTCGATGTTGTCCGGAAAGAAGGGCTGATGACAGTTGGGGCAGAGCGGGCTTTCATCAAAGTCGATGTCCGCGGCCTTGATCTGCATCGTTTTGCCACAGTGAGGGCAATCGAAGGAAAGTTCTTCGTTCTCGTCGAACTCCTCGGTTTCCTCGTCATCCTCCCCGTCGTCGTCTTCGTCAAAGTCTTCCTCTTCGCCAAAAAGCGCGTCCTCAATGTCGCCCAGATCGCCGTCGATGGACTCAACGTATTCGTCAAGCTCGTCCACATCGTCTTCAACATCCTTGATCTTCTGCGCCATCTCGTCCATCACGGCGAGCATTTCCAGCATCAGGCGATTCTCGTTCTTCTCCTTGTCCAGGTTCAATCCCTCGGCAAGGCCGCGCAGGTATGCGGTACGATCCGTAATACTGCTCATATGTTTTCCTTTCCCCCGCCGTAACACAGCAGGGCCGTCGTCGCGGATGGATAGGGTGCAGGCACAGCGCCTGTGCCGGGTGATCGCTCAGCAGCGCTCCATATATTCACCCACGCGGGTATCGATACGGATACGGTCGCCAGTGTTGATAAACAGCGGCACCTGCAGGGTATAGCCGGTTTCCACGGTCGCGGGCTTATAAGTGTTGCTGGCGGTATCACCTTTAAAGCCCGGCTCGGTGTTGGTCACTTCCAGCTCCACAAAGTTGGGGGCCGTTACGTTGAAAGCCGAACCCTTGAAGAACTTCACCGTTACGTTGGTGCCTTCCTTCACATAGGGGATCGCGTCCTCCACGCTTTCCTGGTTCAGGGGGATCTGCTCATAGGTATCCAAATCCATGAAGTAATACAGGCCGCCATCGGCATATACATACTGCATTTCCTTGGTTTCCACTACCGCGCGGGGCATTTTGTCCGTGGGGTTGAAGGTACGCTCCACCACCGCGCCGGTCATGATGTTCTTAATCTTCGTACGTACGAACGCCGCGCCCTTGCCAGGTTTCACATGCTGAAAATCCACAATGTTCCAAACGCCGCCATCCCATTCGATGGTAACGCCCTTCCTGAACTCGCCTGCAGTAATCATTGGTTTGCTCCTCCGTTCCTATTGTCCGTATTACAGTATAATCAATTCCTTGGTCGGCAGGGTCAGCGCGCGGCAGCCGTCTTTCAGCACCGTAACGGTGTTTTCGATGCGCACGCCGCCGATTCCCGGCAGATATACGCCCGGCTCCACAGTCATCAGCATATTTTCCACAAGCTTACCCTGAGCAGTCGGGCTCAGGCGCGGGCTTTCGTGGATTTCTATCCCAAGGCTGTGGCCCAGTCCGTGGCCGAAACGGCCCGCATACCCCTGCGCGTCAATGTAGTCGCGAGCCAACGCGTCGATCGCGTGGCAATCGCCGCCTGCGCAAACCGCTTCCTCCGCCATCTTCTGGGCGGTCAGCACCGTCTGATACACGCGCTTCATTTCGTCGCTCGGTTGCCCAAGGGCTACGGTGCGCGTCATATCGGCACAGTAACCGCCTACTTTGGCGCCGAAATCCATGGTGATCATGTCCCCATTGCGGATCGGGCGGTCACCCGGCACCGCGTGTGGCAGCGAACCGTTCGCGCCTGCTGCGACAATGGTGGTAAACGCCGCGGCATCGGCGCCGTGAAAGAGCATATCGAACTCCAGCTTTACCGCCAGTTCCTTTTCCGTGATTCCCTCATGGATTTCCGAAAGGATCCGTTCAAAGGATTCTCCGGTGATTTTGCAGGCTTTTTCGATCAGGCTGATTTCTCCGGCATCCTTGATCTGCCGCAGAAGCTCGATCTCATCGTTCATGGGCTTCCATTCCGCGGAGGGGAGCGCTTCCCGCGCCTGGCGGAATGTGCGTACGGTCAGTCCGTCTTCTTCATAATAAAGCGTGTTTACGCCCCAGCGCCCGCAAAGCGAAGCGGCGATGTTTTCATGCGTCTTTCCCTTTTCAACGCTCAGGATTTCAAACCCGCCGCACTGCCGCTGCGCCTGCTCCACATAACGGAAATCGGTAACGATCGCCCCGTTTTTTGTACCGATCAGCGCCAGACCTTCGCCGGTAAACCCGGTCAGGTAGAAAATGTTGGCGGGCCTGTAGACGATCACCGCTTCGTTGTCTCTCAACCCTATTGCGGCTGCCAGCCGCTGTGCACGCGTCATTGCTCTGTTCACGTTCCTTTCGCAGCCTTACCATGAACGGCGCCGGCTCTTCCGGCGAATAAAGCCGCAATTTGTATTGTATCATAAACCTCATGCGCGCGTCACGCTTTTTTTGTATGCAGCGTGTATTTCGCGCGATTCAGTAACCCAGCGTTTCCTCCACGAACAGCACCGTCATCTTTCGCCCTCGGGGCACCCGGTCCAGCGACACCGTGGCGCGGCACATGCATGCCTCACCGCAGTCGTCGGGCTTGCAAAGCCCCGTAAGCGCGCAGGGTGTTTGCAGGCCAAGCCTGCGCGCGTTCTGCGGGCAGGCGGTCTGTTTGATGCGCGCCACGGCGGTGTTGATACCGCCGTCCACCCATTTGGAATGGCTGATCACAAAATAGACCATGCGGGGGCCGTCCAGAATCGCGCCGACGCGATTACAGTTGCCGTCGATAAACACAAGACTCCCGTTGCGGGTGACCGCGTTTGCGGAGGACAGATAAACGTCCGCCTTTCGGCTGCATTCAAAAATCTGGGGCACTTCCGCTTTATCGGCTCCCCAGGAGGTGTATACGCTGCAACCGTTATTTTTTAGCGCCGGCAGTACGTCAATATCGCGAACGGTTACGGAGCCGCCCACTCCCACGCTGCTTCCTGCCGCGATGTGGCTGAGCAGGTATTCTTTCGCCTCCGCCGCCGTTTCCAGCGGGATCACTTCAAACCCATGCCTGCGCATTGCTTCTACCGTCGCCTGTAATTGCTGTTCCATTCGTATAACCTCCTATTGCCAGTTCACGGTCGGCTGTACCGCGCCCTGTCCGTCCACCATCGGGTTCAGGGAAAACGCCGATGTTTTCTGCATCTTATCCAGCACCCGCTTCGCGTCCTCTCCGGAAAGCAGCACGGGCTGATAATCGTTTCGTCCTCGCGTACCGCTTACGCAAATCGGCCACAGCGCAACGGTTTCGCTTGCCAGCGCTCCGTTTTGGAAGCGCAGCGTCGCTCGCAGTACGCAGGCGTCGTAATCGTCCGGGTCGCTATTGCCGCCAAAAACACAATTGCCGAGGCTGAAAGCTACATACGTTTTTCCATACAGCGCCAGCCCCTGCGCCACGTGCGGATGATGCCCCACAACCAGCGCAGCTCCGTTATCCGACAGAAATTCTGCTGTTCGCTGCTGGTTTGAGGTCAGGGTGTCGGCATATTCCTCACCCGTGTGCATGTTGTGCACAATCGCCGCGCACCCTAGTGCTTTCAAGGCTTGCGCCTGCTTGAGATACGTATCTCTGTTCAGCTGCAGACCGCTTGCGGTAAACCCGATGCGTATGCCGTCCTTTACCAGAACGGTTACATTCTGTTCGTCGCAGTAAGCAATTGTCTTTTCGGCCAGTGCGGCAACCGTATCCCGCTTGCCCCTTTCGCCGTAATCCAGCGCGTGATTATTGGCCAGCGTCACGCACTCCACGTTTCCCTTCGTCAGGATTTCCGCAAAATCGGGTTTGCCGATAAAGTTGAACTTCTTTTTCACCTTATCCGCCGAGTCATTGCTCAGCACGCCCTCCAGATTAGCCATGGTCAGGTCGTCCGTGGCAAACAGTCCCTGGAGGTTTGCGAAAGGATAAGCATAACCGTTTTTCTCCATCATATTGGCGAACCGTTTGCCGCCCGCGCGTTCTCCACCCAGCGTACAATCCCCCGCAAACGTCAGGACTACGTCGGTTTCCCCTTCCGCAACCGCATGGGCTGTATCGCTGAGCACCGCAGGCGGTTGTGTATACGGAAACGAGTAAATCTTTGTTTCCGCCATCGCCGAAGTGCCCAGAAGCAACGCTGCCACCAATACCGCCAGTGCGCGCCTCATGGCTTCGCCTCCGTGAAAATGCTGTGGTTTCGTACGGTTGCAGTATAGCACAGTCCCCCCGGAGCGTAAAGGAAAAGCGAGGTTTAGGGCCGACTGTGCCCACTAAACGCCGTATCATTCCGATTATGGTTTTCCGGTTCGGTATTGCCCAGCGGTTCCTTTGCGGGGGTGCCCGCCTTTCGGGGATAGGTTCGGGGGGTGATCAATCGCTTTTCGCTCACCAGAACGCAATGCTGCCAGTCCGGCTGACCCGGCACCTCTACCGGCAGTGTTTGCAGGGGCGCGCCCCCAAGCATTCTTGCGGCGCGGTTCCCGGCCTGCAGTTCATCCCCGGCAGAAGGCCCTTTGTAGCAAACCGCTTTCCCGCCCACTTTCACAAGCGGCAGCAGCAGTTCCATCAGTGTCGGCGCGGCTGCCACAGCTCGCGCTGTCGCCATATCGAAACGTTCGCGCAGCGCAGAATCATGTCCGGCATCCTCGGCGCGCGCATGCGCCGTACGAACATTGGTCAGCCCCAGTTCCGCTATCACTGCGTCCAGAAACTTCAATCGTTTCTGCAGCGAATCCAGAAGAAGCACCTCAAAGTCCGGGCGCGCAATCGCCAGCGGTAGCCCGGGAAAGCCTGCCCCGCTGCCCACGTCGATGATTTTAGTCTTCTGCGGAAACAATCCGGCAACCGTCAGCGGTGCCAGCGAATCGATGTAATGTCTGTCCAGCATGGTTTCCAGTGTCGCGTCCGCCGTCAGGTTCACGCGCTGGTTCCAGTCCTCCAGCAGCGTATGATAAATTGCCAGCCGCTCCGCCGTCCGCGAATCGCACCCGGCGCCCAGCGCATCCAACCGTTCCTGAAACAGTTGTCTGTTCTCGTTTTGCGTCACAGTTTCAACCCCACATATTTTACTAGCCAGTATTTCACCCACGCCAGGGCTTCACGGCCATGGTTCTGCATCCAGAACTGAAACTCCGGTCTGCACAGGCTGCCCGCGCCCTGCGGCGTCAGCCCGGCGTCCTGCGCGATCGCCATTGCCCGCGGCAGGTGATAATCGCTGGTGACCACCAGCGGGCTGGTAAGCCCCAGCCGGTCCAGAATTTCCTTGGCGTTTTGCATGTTCTGCCGGGTATCCATGCTGGTATCGTCCACATAAACAGCGTCTGCCGGCACGCCGTCCGCCGCCAGCAGATCGCGCATCACATCCCCCTCCGGTCTGGGCTCGTTTACGCCCTGCGCCCCGCACACCACAACCACGCAGGGAGCCGCGCGGTACATCTCCAGCGCTTTATCCAGCCGCCAGCGAAGCTGTACCGAAGCCGTCCCGTCCTCTTTCACCTGCGCGCCCAACACAATAATGCTGTCGTACTGCGCCGGTGTTGGCACGTGGGTTTCCCGGTAATATACATACCCGATCAGAGAGGCATACCCCAGCACCGCGACCAGTGCCAGCACCCCAATCACGCGAAGCCCCCGCCGCCATGGCGAACGTTTTTGGGCAGAATCCGTATCGTTTTCATGTTTCTTCATAGTTCCTCCGTCGTCGGATGATCGATCTTCAGGTTTCCGGCCAGCCGGATTTCCCCGTCCGAGCTGGCTACGCGCACCGCAACGCCCGCAGGAGTAACCTGTTGGCGGATAAAGCCGTTGCGCACCATGCTGAGGGCTTCCCCCTCCGATACGATAATGTGATCCACAAGGGTCACTTCGATTTCCGTGAGCAATCTCGAAAGCGTCGCCGTCGCATCCAAGTCCGCCTGCGAAGGCGCGATGGAACCGCCCGGATGGTTATGGCAAAGCAGTACTCCGTGCGCGTTGCGCGTAAGCACCGCGTCCATCACAATGCGCGGGTAAGCGGGAACATCGCTGAGCGAACCTTTCGCGATCAGCGCCGCGCCCAGCGTTTCCATCTGCCCGTTCAGGCATACGGCGTAAAACAATTCCCGTTTTTCTCCGTCCAACAACCGCGCGCAGTAATCAACCGCCGCCCGGCGAGTGGACAGCTTCTCGCGTCCTGCCGTTCGGCCCTGCTCCGCCGCGCGGGGAACGCTGCCAAACAGTGACAGCAGCGTAGCGGCATATTCGCCCACCCCATCCGTCTGCATCAGCTGCTCGGGGGTGGCGTGCAGCACGCCGTACAACGAACCAAAACGTTCGATCAGCTTATGAGCCAGTGGGTTTACGTTTTTCTGGGGGATCGCAAAAAACAGCATCAGTTCCAACAGCTCGTGCGGCGCAAAGCCATCGGCGCCCTGCTTCAGGTATCGCTCGCGCATTCTTTTTCGGTGTCCGTCGTGCTCCATAACGCGCCCTCCCCAGCCGGTTTCACCTCATGGCAGGCACGGCCGGCAGCCGCGCGGCAAACCTTTGTTATTATAACATGTTCTCTCCACCTTGTAAAAAAGCGCAGGAAATTTGCGCCCGCAAGGATGATTCCGCAACATTGTTCCGTTGTCTGTAAGGCACGGGATGTGTCATGAAATTTCCCCCGCAGGGTTTATCTGCAAGGCTTGTTGTAGTATAATCGAAAGCGGGAGCGATCACTTCCTATAGAAAGTGGGGCTGGGAACGTATGCAAACGCTTTGGCTGCAAATCCAGAACGTTCTTTGGAACGTATTCAACCGCCCCAGCATCACCGATATCGTCGATATCCTGATCGTCGCTTTCCTGTTGTACGAATTGCTGATGCTAACGCGCGAAACCCGAGCCAGCGCCGTTCTAAAAGGCCTAGTCATGCTGGTACTGGCCAGCTGGATCAGCGATCTGCTGGGGCTTACGGCCCTTAACTGGATTCTGCTCAACATCGTCAACAACGGCGCGGTCGTGCTGGTGATCCTCTTTCAGCCGGAATTGCGCAAGGCGCTGGAGCAGATCGGCCGCGGCGCGATCCGCGACACCTCCCGCGTAACCGATCACGAAGAGAATGAACAGATCGTCCGGGAAATCTCCAATTGCCTGCTGTCGTTAAGCCGCAGGCGTGTCGGCGCGCTGATCGTATTTGAACAGCGAATCGGCCTGAAAGACATCATCGAAACCGGAACCGCACTGAACAGCCGCATCAGCAGCGCGTTGCTGGAGAACATCTTTGAGCCGAACACCCCGCTGCACGACGGAGCGGTCGTGATACGCGGCAATCAGATTATGGCCGCAGGATGTTTCCTTACCCTCAGCGAAGGAAAAAGCATCAGCCGGGAACTTGGCACGCGCCATCGCGCTGCTCTGGGCATTACGGAAACCACCGACGCGATCACCCTGATTGTCAGCGAGGAGACGGGTATTATCTCCATGGCCAAAGAAGGCCGGTTGACCCGGCATCTGGATCGGATGTCGCTGGAGCAGGTTCTTCTATCCATGTACCACCAAAAAGACAGCAGCCTCTGGTCCGCCCTGATGGAGAAAACCAGACGGCGTAAAGGAGGGGCGGAATGAATACGGAACCCGATACCAACAGCCGTAAACCCGCCCATTCGGAACGTCCTGTGCGCAGCGCTTTCCGGCAACTGCCCAAACGCTTCTGGCGGATGTTATCCCATAACCTGATCTGGAAACTGATTGCGCTGGTACTGGCAATCGCCCTGTGGGCAGGGTTGATCACCCAGGACCCGACGCTTACGCGTGAGCGCATTTTTAACGACGTGCCGGTCACGGTAACCGGCAGCGATACCCTGCGCCGCAACGGCTTGATCGTAACCGACGGTCTGGATGAAGCTTCCACACTGGCGCGCCTGAAGGTGGAAGTGCCTCAGCGCGAATATAACACCGTTTCCTCCTCCAATTATTCGCCGCGCATCGACCTGTCCAAGATCACCTCCACGGGAGAACAGTCGCTTAAAATCGCAACTACTTCTTCTACCACCTACGGCACGGTAACCGAAGTGAATCCGGACAGTGTCAATGTTAAAGTAGATAACTACATTACCAGCTACCGCCTGCCGGTAACGGTGCACGTTCTGGGGGATTATCCTTCCGGTTTTTACGGCACCACCCCAACGCTGGACCCCTCCATCATCTCCGTCAGCGGCCCGGAAAGTGTCGTATCCCGTATCGCGCGCGTGGGTATCAGCTTCGATGTATCCAGATTACCCGCCCAGGCCGGATTGGTTCGTACCTCTCTCGCCATGAGTTATGAGGATGCGGATGGCAACCTGTTGGACAGTTCCCTGATCGAAGCCAGCAACTCCGGGGTGCTGTTGCGCTCCATCGTGGTGGAACAGCAGCTGTATCCCGCTAAAACGCTTGCGCTGAACACACTTGCGTTAACCACCGGCACCCCTGCGGAGGGGTATGAAGTTAAGTCGGTAACGCTGACCCCGAACGTGCTGATTGCCGCCGGGGATGAAACATCACTGAATACGCTGGACTCCCTTTTCACCGATCAGGCGGTGGACGTTGCGGGTCGAAAAGCGTCCTTCACCACGGACGTCGGCGTCCGCAAACCCTCGGAGCTGGTATATCTCAGTGCGGACAGCGTAATGGTCGCCGTGGAGATCGGTCCGGTCATGGTTACCCGGGATTTCAGCAGCATTCCACTGGAGATCACCGGCACAGCAGATGGGTTGATGGCTTCCTGCGAAACCAAAACCGTTTCCGTTACCGTAACAGGGCCGAAGCTGACATTCGATCTGCTAAAGTCTTCGGCACTTAAAGCTTTCGTTTCGGCTGACGGTTTGGGTGAAGGCAGTTATGCATTGCCCGTTCAGCTATCCATCCGCGGTATGGATGAGTCCTCGTTTACCTACGCTATTACACCGCAGAATGTGCCGGTTTCGGTCACTTCTGCCCAGTAACCGATTGTATCGGAAAGGAGCCGATGGATGAACGGTTTTACCAACGCGGTGCTGACCCTTTTGCTCGGTTGGCTTCGCTCGCTCTTCAACGCCGTATGGGCGGCTTTAAGCAGCGACGGTAACGGCGCGCTGGTGAGCTTTCTTCGCAGCCAGTGGAAAACTGTATTGATTGTACTATGCGTCGGTGGGTTTGTGATAGACCGTATCGTCTATCTGTTCCGCTGGCGCCCTTACTATGTTTGGCGGTCCCGGCGCAAGAGCCGCGCCGCTCGCGGGAACAGCGCATCCGAAGCCTTCGCCGCTCCCCCTGCTCCAAAAAAAAGCAGCGATGATGTGCTCCCGCCGGAGCCGCTACAGGATGAGTTTGAGGAGCCAACCCAGATGTACCGGCCGCCGCTTCACGCAGCCAGTTCGCCTGGTTTTGCACCAGCCTATCGATATACTGCTCCGGTCACAGGCGCGGTTCGTCAGGTTCCTCCCGCCTACAGCCCATCTTTGCCCTATGAGGATGATGCGGCATCCGTGCTGCCTTATCAGCGTCCTGAAACCTATACGCCTCCTGCCCCGGAACCAATGGGCGATACGATTGCCTATTCCGGTTCGACTGATTCGATTGCTTCAACGAAGTTTCCGGACGAAGCCGTCGATCTTTCGGAATGGGATGCGCCTCAAGGCGGTTTTCAGGATTTTGCTCCCCGGGTCGCCGCTGTGCCCACACCCGCTTCACAACCGGCCGATTCCCCTTCCGTGCCTGCGGAGCCCGGACGGATGCGGCGGGTAAGCCGCCTGCAAAACGAACAGTACCTGAACGATGTCCGCTCCGGCTTTGCGCCACCTCCCACCCCGGAAGACCTTTACGCCTCTCCGGAAGAACCCATCTGGGACGGGCCTATCCATCCGGGGTTGGATTTGGAAACATTTCAACAAAACATCGGTCTCAATCAGGACGAGTTGACCGGCGAATACGATGAGCGCGACGATATGAGCGCTTACCCTAACTTTGCTCCGTTCACCGCCTCCGCTCAGGATTCCTCCGCTGATAAAGCGGGAAAGCTGGGCGCGTTAGCAAAAAAAGCACGCAGTTTTATGCGCGGAGAAGACGAGAACAATCCGCCCAGCATCCGCGACCTGCAATCCACAGTAGACATCGGCAACGCCTTCCATGCCCCGGTCTATCCAAAAAAACCGCCCGAAAGCGGGGAAGAATAATGGTACAGTTCAACGCACGTTACTACGTGATTGTCGGTAATTACGGCAGCGGGAAAACCGAGCTGTCGTTAGCGCTGGCCCGCCGCCTTCGCCGGGAAACCGCCGGGCGTGTCGCGCTGGTGGATTTGGATATTGTGAACCCCTATTTTCGCAGTGCCGAGCGTGCCGAATTGTTGCGAAGCGAAGGCATTGAAGTCCTGATGCCCTCATTCGCGCTGACCACAGTGGATATTCCCGCTCTGCCTGCCGAAATCCAATCCGTTTTCGAACCAGGCCGTTACGACCGCGTTGTATTCGATGTGGGCGGCGACGAGGTGGGCGCGACGGCGCTGGGACGTTATCATCCGTATCTGCTTCCCGTACGCGCGGAAACAAAGGTGCTTTACGTCGTCAATCCCTTCCGCCCCCTCTCCGGAACCGAGGACGATATCTGCGCGCTGTTTGAGTTGATTTCACAGCGCGCACGGATCAACCCGGACGCGCTTGTGAATAACGCTAACCTCCAGCGGCAGACCACGGCAAAAGAACTGACCTTCGCGCAGGGATTGCTTACGCGAGTTTCCAATCGCCTGAACGTTCCTGTTGAGATGGTCGTCGGGTATGCGAAATTTCTGCCGGAGCTGCCCACGGAAATGCAAGAGCTGTATTTCCCGATTGAACCACTGATGTTACCGGAATGGCTGGAGGACGATCAGGCATGACCGCACCGTCGCTTCCGCCCGCTTTTATATGCCGGATGCAGGCCCAGCTCGGCCCGGATGCGGGCGCCTTTTTTTCGGCGCTGCAACAGCCACCATGCCGGGGGCTTCGCAGGAATCCGTTGAAACAGATTGACTGCTCCCTGTCCTCCCAGATCGGCCTGATCGGCAACCCCGTGCCGTGGGAACCACGCGGTTATCTGATCCCGACGGACAGCCGGGCAGGCGCTCATCCGCTACACGAAGCGGGCGCGTATTATTTACAGGAGCCCAGCGCCATGCTGCCGGCAACGCTGCTTGCCGTGCAACCCGGCGAAACGGTGCTGGACCTGTGCGCGGCCCCCGGCGGAAAAAGCACGCAGCTTGCCGCCGCGCTGGCAGGCCGCGGTACGCTGGTATGCAACGAAATTGTCCCAAACCGCGCGCAAATCCTCAGCCGTAATCTGGAACGCATGGGCGTAACCAATTCGCTGGTCATAAGCGCCGACCCGTCCCGCCTCGCCGCTGCGTGGCCGCAACTGTTTGACGCCGTATTGGTTGACGCTCCCTGTAGTGGAGAGGGTATGTTTCGCCGCCATCCGGAAACAAGACTGGAATGGAGCGAGGACACGCCGGCACGATGTGCCACCCGCCAGCTACTGATTCTGGAAAGCGCCTGCGCCATGCTCAAAGTCGGCGGAAGATTATGCTACTCCACCTGTACTTTCAGCCCGGAGGAGAATGAAAACGTCGTTACGGCGTTGCTGCTGGCTCATCCGGAGCTGCAACCCCTGCCTTTTTCGGTGGCAGTCACGAAGGACCGCGTTCGCAACGCCTCCGACGGTATGATTCGCCTCTCCCCTCACGAGGTCGAGGGAGAAGGCCAGTTTGCGGCTCTGTTTGTAAAAACAGGTTTCGATACCGGCGAGGTTCCCTCCGCATGCCACCTGCTCCCGGCTATGAACGCGCTGGAATGCCCGGACCGTTCTTTAACGGATTTATTTCGTGATTACTGGCGAACCCTCTCCTCCGACGATGCCCCCGTGCCAAACGCCTGCATGGGCGCAACGCTGCTGGCAGTGCCGGAGCTGCCGCCGCTAAGGGGGATACGCGTGCTGCGCGCCGGGCTGGCGCTGGGGCAGGCTAAAGGTCGCGTCTTCGCGCCGGATCACGCGCTGGCCATGTCTGCGCCCGTTCCCTCCCTGCCACGCGTCGCTTTGCCATTAAACGAGGCGTTCCGCTATCTGGCAGGCGAAACCATGCCCGCACCGGAGTCCGTAAGGGGATATGCACTGGCAACTTATGCGGGCCTTCCGCTGGGGTTTGTGAAGGCCAGCGACGGAATGTTGAAAAACCATTATCCGAAGGGGCTTCGCCGTATGTTGGCCAATGCCCCGACGTCCGAAGGAGAAAACGATGGAAACGATTAAGTTGAAGGGCACATCGCTTACCGTAAGCCGGCTTTGCATGGGCGGCTGTCCGGCGGGCGAATACGGCTGGGGCAACGTATCCCGGGCCGAGGTAGAGCACGCCATGCTGCACGCGCTGGAACTGGGTGTGAACTTTTTTGATACGGCCGATACCTACGGACTGGGCCGCAGTGAAGAGACGCTGGGGGAAACGCTGGCAGCTCATCGCAGGGAAGTGGTTTTAGCGACCAAGTTCGGCGTGCGGGTGGAAAACGGGCATACTTTTTACGATAACAGCCCGGCATACATCGCTGAGGCGCTGGCCGCCAGCCTGAAACGCCTGCGCACCGACCACATCGACCTGTACCAGGTGCATTATCTGGACGGACATACGCCCATCCCAACGTTGATGGAATCGCTGATTGCCCATCGGGAAAAGGGCGACATCCTCGCCATCGGGCTAAGCAACATCTCACCGGAAGCGCTGCCCGAACTGCTTCCGTACCGCGATTACATTGCCGGATTCCAGAACCATTTCAGCCTCGCCCACCGCGACGACGAAGCCGCCATGCGCCAGACCGCGCAATCCCTCGCCGCGGCCCCCCTCACCTGGGGCAGCCTCGGGCAGGGCATCCTGACCGGCAAATATGGCGCAGATGTCCATTTTGACGCAAACGACCGCCGGAGTCGCCCAATCTATGATAATTTTTATGGCGACAAACTGCAAAAGAACCTGAAAATCGTCGAAGCGATGCGCCCGATCGCCAAAGCCCATAGCGTGCCCGTATCTGCCGTTGCCGTGCGCTGGATTCTGGACGAGTTGCCCGGAAGCGTGGTTATTACCGGGGTCAAATCACCTGAACAGGCCGAGGCCAACACCGCCGCCATGTCGTTTACCCTGTCTCCTGCAGAGCGGGCGACGTTGACCGAAATCTCCAAATAAGGAGGAATCGCTATGCAAGCTTTGCCAAAAGTCGCGTTCGTATGCACCCACAACTCCTGCCGCAGCCAGATGGCGGAAGCGCTGGGCCGATTGCTGGCCGCCGATGTATTCGACAGTTTCTCCGCCGGCACGCACCCTGCCGACCAGATCAACCCGGACGCCGTTCGCGTGATTCGTCAACTGTACGGCGCGGATATGCAGGCACAGCAGCATCCCAAGCTGCTTACCGATCTTCCTTCCGTCGATGTGCTGATTACTATGGGCTGTGGGGTGGAATGTCCGTTTCTGCCCTGCCGCTACCGGGAGGACTGGGGCTTAAGCGACCCGACCGGACAGCCCGACGAGGCCTTCATCCAAACGGCTCACACCATCGAGGCAAAGGTACGCGCACTGGCCGAACGCATCCGGAACGGTCTGCTCGACTGATTCTGAAATATACAGTAAAGGAGTGCCCCCGAATAGGCGCTCCTCAAATCGCTGACAAACCACTTGCAGGCTGCCAACCACAGCTTGCTTAAAAGGTTCATATGCGAGGAAGCTAGGGTGGCAAGGGGTTGAGCTTACCGTTTGTAAGTGACACCCCTTGCAATCCCGTAGCTGACAACGCAGATGTGCCTTTTTCAGTAAGTTGAGGAGCGTCCGTATCACGGGCGCTCCTTTATCAATACAGTCAATAACGCAGGCATCATCCAGGTAAGCGATACTCTTTTTCCGCCTCCGGCAGGGTAGTGTTCCTTACCCCAGCCTGACCATTCCGTTTTCATCCAGCTCCCAACCGGGATTGTGCGCCACTTCCCAATAGTAACCATCCGGGTCAGCGAAGTAGGCATGATACCCGCCCCAGAAAACGGGCTGCGGTTCCTTCACAATTTTCGCGCCCGCGCCGCGCGCCAGCTCCACCGTGGCGCGCACATCCGCGTCGCTTGGCACGTTGTAGGCCAGTGTGATACCCCCGAAGCCCGGGGCGATCGCAGGGGGATGATCCGGGGAAATGTCCTCCGCCAGCAGAGAAAGCGGGTACAGTTCCAGTACCGTGCCGTTGGTTTGAAAGAAAATCACCTGCGGCGTGTCGCTCTTTTCCTGGGTGACAAAGCCCAGCCCATCGCGGTAGAAGCGCACGGAAGCCGCCATGTCGCGCACGCCAAGACAGATCACGTTCACGCGGTTCATACGGTCGCGCTTCTGCTCGTCCATGTGCCGGATCAGCTTGCGTTGTATTTTCCCGCTGACTGTCTTGGGCAATTCCTCTACAAACTCGATGATGCGCGGATATTTATAAGGCGCGGTCACAGCTTTCACGTGTTCCTGCAGCTCGCGTTTCAGCTCCTCGCTGGGCTCATAACCGCGATTTTTTACCAGTACGACCGTCGCCTTCACGATTTGCCCGCGTTCCGGATGCGGCACGGCGGTAATGGCGCACTCCAGAACGGCGGGGTGGGTCATCAGCGCGCTTTCCACCTCGAAAGGCCCGATGCGGTAACCACTGGATTTGATCACGTCGTCGCCGCGCCCGATGAAGAAGTAGTATCCTTCCACGTCACGCCAGGCCATATCGCCCGTGTGGTACAGCCCGCCGTAGAACACCTCGTCGGTTTGGGGTTGATTACGGTAATAACCGGTCAGCAAACCCGCCGGATGGCCATGGTTCAGGCGAATACAGATTTCTCCTTCTACGCCGTCTTCCACGTCGTTTCCGTTCTCATCCACCAGCGCGATATCGTAGGCCGGCGAGGGTTTGCCGGTGCTGCCGGTTTTCGGTTCCATCCATTTGCTGGTCATCAGCAGCGGCGTGGTCTCGCTCTGGCCAAACGCCTCGTGGATTTTCACGCCGGTCGCTTTCAAAAACTGCTCGTACACTTCCGGGTTCAGCGGTTCTCCTGCGCAGTTCGCCCAGCGTAACGCACTTAAGTCGTACCGGGTCAGGTCCTCCTTGATGATAAAGCGGTACACGGTCGGCGGCGCGCAAAATGAGGTAACGTGGTACTTTGCCAACCGTTCCAGCAGGTCTGCGGCCACAAAACGGTCAAAGTCGTACACAAACAGGGTGGCGCCGCAAATCCACTGGCCGTACATCTTCCCCCAGCCCGCCTTGGCCCATCCGGTATCCGCCACGGCAAGGTGAATATCCCGATCGCCCACGTTATGCCAGTAATACGCCGTCACCGTCTGCGCGATGGGATAGGTCCAGGTATGGGCCGCCATCTTGGGCATGCCCGTGGTGCCGCTGGTAAAGTACATCAGCATGATGTCGTCGTTGCGCGGCAGTTCCGCCGGTTTTTCCCAGTGCGAATCGGCCTGCTCCACCAGCGTATCAAAATTCAGGAAGCCTTCCGCATCGCACAGGGTAAACAGCACGGGCTGCGGGTCACATTCCGCTTTCGCGGCCAGCACATGCCCGCGCACTTCTTCTTCTTCCACGCAGATCAGCGCTTTCGCGCCACTGGCCTGCACGCGGTACACAATATCTTTTTTCTGAAACTGCGCCGTCGCGGGGATCAGCACGCAGCCCACCTTGAGCAGGCCCAGCGCGGCGATCCAAAATTGATAACGGCGTTTGAGCATTAAAATGACAGGGTCTCCTTTTTTCAGACCCTGCGCTTTGAATACATTCGCCGCTTTGTCGCTCAAACGGCTGAACTCGCCGAAAGTGAACGTGCGCTCCCGACCGTGAATATCGCACCAGATCATGGCACGTTTATCAGGCGATTGGTGCGCATATTCGTCCACAACGTCGTAGGCGAAGTGGAAATGTTCCGGAATCTTTAATTCAAAATGCTGTTCGAAATCCTCCTGAGAGGTAAAATCCGTCCGTATATATCGATCCGCCAGCATGGGTGGCTCTTCCTTTCCTTAACGGGGTCGCTTGCCCAGGCCTTATGGAATAACCATGGCCAGAAAGTGTACGGGTTCGTTGCCTTCGGCTTTCATCGCGTGCGGCGTACGGCTGTCGTAATATACGCTGTCGCCGGGATTAAGAACGATGTCGTTTTTACCGATCATAATGCGCATCACGCCGGAAAGGATGTAGTCGAATTCCTGCCCTTCGTGGCTGTTGGGGATCATTTCTTCGTTCTCCCCCACAGGCACGGTCACATACAGGGGCTCGATCTTGCGGTGCGCAAAATTGGAACCCAGGTTCTTGTACACATACTGGTTGTGGCGGGTGATGTCCTCCCCCTTGCCTGCGCGCGTTACGCTGAACACGTTCAGCCTTGGGGCTTCGCCCGTCAACAGTTCGGTCATATCCATGTGAAAGGTCTCGCCGACCTTCACCAGAAAGCTGATGGGTATGTCAATCTCCCCGGACTCGATCTTTTTATATTCCTCCACGGGAACATCCAGCGCGGCCGCCATCCGTTCGACCGTGTAGTCCGAAATCTCGCGAAGATCTGAAATTCTCATAGCGATCTGCTTCACTTGATCGGACACGACGGGTGCGCCTCCTTTTACCCCGATTACGGGTTAAGTTGACTTATTATAACCATTCCCGGTCCATGGCGCAAGTTTTTCCGCGGTTTTCCGGTCAAAGCGCTTCAGGCGATGGTTTGACGGTCGCCGTTCAGGATCGCGTCCAGCTTGAAAAGCGCGGTCTCTGCGCTGCCTTCCTGCGGGGTCTGGCCGGATTTTAGGCGGTATTCCAGATCAAACAGGTAATCATACGCAGCTTTCAGCTTTTCCCGGGGATAGCGCCGCGCCTGCGCCTGCGTGCGGGCCAGCGTGAACGGCGGAATCCCCAGCAGGCTGGCAAGCGAATTGGCGGGCGCACGCTCGTCCAGCAGGCAGCGCATATGGTATAAAATTCGGTACTGCCTCAGCAGCATCGCCAGAACCATGAACCGGTCTTCGCCGCCTTCCAGCACGCTGTTCAGCAGCTGGCAGGCGTCGCGGTTGTTGCCCGCCACCTGCGCGTCCACCATCTGGAACACGGAACACTCCAGTGATCGGATACAGATGGCCGCAATATCTTCTTCCGTAACGGTTTCCCGTTCGCCCACATAAGCGGCCAGCTTTTCCATTTCCTGTTTTAACAAAGCAGCGTCGTGCCCCACGGTAAACACCAGCGTTTGCGCACAGCCCGCGTCCATCTGCTTTCCTGACGCGCGCATGGTGCGGACGGCCCATCTGGCGGCTTCCTGATCTTCCATGGGAGAAAAATCAACAATCGCGCCGCGCTTCTTCAGGTTCTGGTAAAGCTTTTTCCGACCGTCTGCCTTGCCCTTGTTGTAAAAAACAAGGCAGGTGTCGGGCGACTGATGGTCCAGATAGGCTTCAATCGCTTCCAGCTTGGTTCCATTGTCGCCGGAAGACGCGGTGGTAAGCAGGTCGCAATCCCGTATGAGCAACACCCGTTTTTCCGCCATGAAGGGTAAGGTCTCGGCGGCGGCCACCAGCGCATCCGCATCCGGGTTCAACAGTTCGGAATAGTTCATCTGCTCCAGCCCCTGCGGCAGCAACTGTTCGCACAGGCGCGCCGCCGCCTGCCCCTTGATGTATTCCTCCGTGCCTTCAAAAAGATACAGTGGCCGGATAGCGCCATTTTTCATCGAGTCAAAAAATTCGTTATGGTTCATCGTTTTCTCCTGTTCGGTAAGTGGTAATCCGATATGTACCGTTGACAGCCGACAGGGTAATCTCCCCGGTTTCGTCCGTGCGCAATATCTTAGCGCCATGCTCCGTTAAGCGTTCCAGCGTATCCGCCGAGGGAAGACGCGCGTTGGAGCGGCAGGAAACAATCGCGATTGCCGGGTCCGCCTGATCCAGAAACGCATCCGACGTGGAAGCCGCGCTGCCATGATGCCCTACCTTGAGGATATCGCAGGGTTTCACAATGTACTGTTCATACAGGGTGGTATTGTCCGCCATGCTAAGCATTCGCAAACTGTCCAGTGTAATCATCGTTGCCATGGAGCGTTCGTTGGCGTTCAGCCCGGCCCTTGTTTTTCCCTTTTCTGGCCAGAGCACCTGTATATTCAATTCGGGATAGGTCAGCGTATCCCCTGCCGACAGAAACGTGACCGGGATTCCGCTGCGTGTAATCGCATCCCAGATCACGGGGGCATCCGCATCCAGCGTTACATCCAGCGCGCCATCCGGGAGGTAAATATGCCCGATCGGAATTTCTTCCTTCAACAGCTGCAATAGCCCCTTGGCATGGTCGGCATGCAGATGGGTAAGCAGCACCGCGTCCAGCGATCGACCTTCCGCCAGCAGGCGACCTGCCATTTCGCTGCCCTGCTCGCCCACATCAACGGCAATCGTTCGATTGCCGGCCATCAGCAGCGCCGCATCGCCCTGCCCTACCGACAGCTGGTCGTATCGCAGGGCCGCGGGGCGCGCCAGATACGCGCCCATGCAGGCAAAGTAACAGATCAGGACTGCCGCCAGCACACGCCTGCCGCGCCCAGCTCGCAGATACCCCGATAGCGCCAGCACGCCCAGCAGAAGGCCCACGCACGCCCAAAGGTTGGGGGAAGGTACGCGCACCTGTGCGTAGGGCAACCGGGCCGACAGTTCCAGTATCCTGAGCAGCAGCCAACTCCCCCACTTCGCCACAAAACCCAACGCCATGCCCAGCGGAGCGCCCACAACAGGTAGAATCGACGCCAACAGCGTTATGGCATACAAGGGTACCAGTATCCCCGCAAGCGGCACGGCCAGCAGGTTAAAAAGCATCCCATACAGCGGCAATTTGTGAAAGTATGCCGCCGTAGGCAGCAGCACGCCAATCTGTGCCGAAAGGCTCACCGCGAGCACGCCCAGTGATGATTCCCTTGCCTTTATCAACAGGGAAAAGGCTTTCGTACGCGGTCGAGGTTGGCCTGCGCCAAAGGGGCGCGAGAACAGGGTGAGGATAGGCCGGTATAAAAACATAATCCCCGCCATCGCGGTAAAGGAGAGAACGAAGCCCGCCGAAAATAACTGTAACGGGTTGATCGCCAGCACCAGAATCGCCGCCGCGGAAAGCGTGGTAAGAGGATCGTGCCTTCGTCCGACCGCATCCGCGCCCAGCACCAGCAGCGCCATGGTCGCCGCGCGTACCGCTGCGGGCGGAAACCCGGTGATCCAGCAGTACAGCGCCAGAAAAGCCGCCGTAACCGGCAGCCGAAAGCTCTTCCTTAACGTAAGCAGATTCAACAACCATAATAAGCCGCCCAGCAGGAAACCCACATGCAGGCCAGAAACCGCCATCAGGTGCGCCACGCCCGCGCGCTGAAAGGCAAGCTGCTCGTCCTCCGCCAGGCCGTCCTTATCGCCCAGCAGCATCGCCATAGCCAGGTTGCCTTCTTCCCCCATCAGGGTTTGAAAGCGCTCGGCGCAAAAAGCACGCACACGAGCGGGAAAGCTGACGACCGGCGCCGTTTCCCGCGTGTTGAGCAGCACGGGTTCCTTTACGCCCGAGATGCCGTAACCAATCCCGTTTTGCAACAGCCACATGCGAAAATCGAAGTCATTCTCGTTCAGCTTGCCAGCCGGCAGGTACACTTTTCCCTGAAAACGGAGCAATGCGCCGTCAAACAGATCGTCCGCTGTAAGCCCGGCGGTTTCATCGATGGTGCAATACGCGCGGCCCGGCTGTTCCACACCGTTGAGCGTTACCCGGCAAAGCGTTGCCGATACGCCTCCGGCTGTGCGTTCCGATGGCTCCCCATACACAGTCGCGGTGATCTCGTCGTAGCTTCCCGGCACAGGCACCGCCGGATTCAGCCACGTATTCGTCCACAGCAGTGCAGCCGCCAGCGCCAGCGGGAGGCAAACCCACCGTACCGGCAGTCTGAAGCAAACCAGCGGGATCACCAGCAGCATCGCCAGCGCAACCAGCCACAAAGGCCACAGCCCTACGGTTACGCGCGGCGCCAGCCAAACGCCTATGCCAAAACAAAGCGCCAGTAACGGCAAAAAAAAGCCTCGCTCCCGCGGGGCTAATCGCTGCGTCACGCTCCGGGTCGGGCGATTCATTGTCTGGTTACGGGGTCGGTTCGATCCGCAAGCAGACATACCGCTTGCGCGGAAATTCCCTTTTCCTCGCCCTCAAACCCAAGGCCTTCGGTGGTGGTTGCCTTCACGCTTACACAGCCCATCGGCAGGCCCAGCCGCTCCGCCAGCTTTTTACGCATTTCGTCCACATAGGGGCGCAGTCTGGGGCGCTGCGCCACAATGGTCACATCCACATTCACGGGTACGAAGCCCAGCTCCGCAATCCTTGCCGCCACAACGTCCAGCAAGTCCAGCGAGCAGGCGCCGCGATACCGTTCCTCCGTATCCGGAAACAGTGCTCCGATGTCGCCCAGCGCGGCAGCGCCCAGCAGGGCGTCCATCAGAGCATGGGTGGCCACATCGGCGTCACTGTGCCCCAACAGACCCGTTTCGTGCGGAATTTTCACGCCGCAGAGAATCAGTTCGCGCCCCGGCACCAACCGGTGCGTATCCATGCCATGCCCGATCCGCATTATGCTTCCTCCCGTGACGAAAGGATCGCTTCAGCGAGCGACAAATCAATAGCCGTCGTCAGTTTAATGTTCTCGCGGCCGCCTTCGCAAAGGTGCACGGGCAAGCCCGCATGTTCCAGCAGGGCGGCGTCGTCCGTGCCGCGGAAGCCGTCGCGTTCCGCCTCGGCATGCGCCCGCCGCAGCTCCGCCACGCGAAAAGCCTGAGGCGTTTGCATGGCGAAAAGCGTGCTCCGATTGAGCGTTTCCAGCACATTCCCCTGTCGGTCCGCACGTTTCACGGTGTCCGTTACCGGGACGCTTGCCACGCCCGAGCCGAACTTTTCCATGGATTCCATCGCGCGACGAATGATCTCCACCGTAACCAGCGCGCGCGCGCCGTCATGGATCAGCACGCCCCCCGCGTCGGCAGGCAGCGCGCTTAACCCTGCGGCCACCGAAGCCTGCCGATCCGCGCCGCCCGGCACGACCGCCAACACAGCGTCGCTCATCCCATAGCGGGTGAGCATCTGCCGCATCGCTTCGTCTTCGCCCTCCCGGGCAACCACCACAACGCCCGCGCAAAGACCCGTGAACGGCGCGATGGCGCGCACAATGGCGGGGACGCCGCGCAGGGGTAAAAATACCTTGTTCATGCCCGCCCCCATGCGCACGCCGCTTCCTCCGCCCAGCACAATCGCGTATGTTTTCATTCCTCGCCGCGCTCCGCTTTGGTCTGTTCGTCCTCCGCCAGCACCTCGTACAGATCGGCGGCCCCTTCCTTGCGTACAGTCTCCTGCACACTCAGGATTCGGTAACGGCCCACACGGTTGCCAAAGCGAATCTCCATTACGTCGTTTTCCTTCACTTCCGCACCGGGCTTGGCCGTACGGCCGTTCAGGCTGACCCGCCCGCCCGCGCACGCGTCGTTGGCGACGGTACGACGTTTGATAATCCGGGAAACCTTCAGATATTTATCCAGTCTCATATTGCCTCCGTAATAAAAAGCGGCGCTCCCCGTCCCGCCATTTCCGGGGCCGGAGCGCCGCGCTGATTCAGTCCACCGTTACATCATCTGCTCCGGCCAGCGATATGATCGCCCGGGCCAGAATGCGCACGTTCGTCATCAGGGATTCCAGCGTGAGGTACTCGTCCGCCTGATGGGCCACGTCGTCTTCCTCGGGGAAGTGTGCGCCGAAAGCCACGCCTTCCTGCAGGCAACGCGCGTAGGTGCCGCCGCCGGTTGCCACGCATTCCTTCGCGCGGCCCGTTTCGTCGTGGTAAGCATCCAGCAGGGCGGTTACCAGCGGGCTGTTGGGCGCTACATGGTGCGGTTCCTTCTGGGTTTCCACCGTGGCGGTAATGTCCGGTCCAAGCGCGGCCGTGACCGTTTCGGCGATCCGTTTGCCATTGGCCAGCAGCGGAAAACGGAAATCCAGTACCGCGTACAGGCCGTTTTCGTCGTAACGGAGAATGCCGAGGTTGCAGGTTAACGCGCCGCTGGCGTCGTCGCGGCAGGCCGCGCCGAGGCTTTCCCCGTCGTACTCTACGCCGATCGTATCCGCAAGCGTTTTCAGCGGCCCTTTCACACCCAGTGCGCGCAACATCAGCAACAGTACGCCGCTGGCGTTACGGGCGATTTCCGGGTAGGCGGCATGGCCGAGTATTCCCTTCGCGGTCAGTTTCAATCCGCCTTCCGCAGGTTCGGCGGTTACATCCAGTGTCATCTCTTCCGCAAGTCGGTTGATACGGTCGCACAGGTCCGCGTCGCCTTCCACCAGCGCGGTGGCGATACCGGGGATCACGTTGTGCCTTTCTCCCACGGCGATTTTCAGCACTTTCAGACCGTCCGCGGCGGGTTTGGCGTGCAGTTCCATCACCAGCAGGCCTTTTTCCGTATTGATAATCGGGTAACTCGCATCCGGGCTGAATCCCGTGCGCGGCATTTCGCAGTGCGCGGTGTAATAAGCGATATCGTCCCAGCCGCTTTCCTCATCGCAGCCGAAAATCAGGCGCACTTCCCGTTTCAGCGGGATTCCCGCCTGGCGGATGGCATTCATGGCATACAGCGCCGCGGCGGCAGGGCCCTTATCGTCGCTGGTTCCACGGCCAATGATGCGATCGCCGGCCACAATGGCTTCAAACGGGTTGCAGGTCCAGCCGTCGCCTACGGGCACAACATCCAGATGTACCAGTATGCCCAGCGGATCCACACCCAGCGGCCCCATCCGCACATCGCCCGCGTAATGATCAAAGTTTCGCACAGCAAAGCCCATGGTCTTCGCGTCGTTCAGCGCCATATCCAGCGCCCGCGCCACTTCCGCGCCAAAGGGTGCGCCTTCGGTCGCATCACTTTTCACACTGGGTACGCCGATCCAGCGCTGCAGGGTACTGATCAGTTCGTTCCGGCTTTCCTCGATCATTTGATGAACCGTTTCCACAATCGTTCCTCCATCTATTCGTCCGTTGTTCCGGTTACTTCTGTTTGATCGCCTTTGCAAGGCGGTTCACCGCTTCCAGCGTCTGGCTGTGGGGGCATCCGAAGTTAATACGCAGGAAACCCTCCCCCTGCGCTTTGCCAAAGAACTGGCCGGGTGTGAAGGCTACGCCGCATTCATGGGTGCGCTTCATCAGCTCGTCCGTAGACAGGCCATAGGCGCGCAGATCAATCCACGCCAGATAGGTGGCTTCCTGCGGCGTCATCACCGCTTCCGGCAACTGTGCTGCCAACTCGGCACGCAAAAGCGTATGCGCTTCGTTCAGATAAGCCAGCAGCCCGTCCAGCCACGCGTCACCGCAGCAGTAGGCTGCCTCGGTCGCCACAAGAGCGAAAATATTGCCCGCCGTAACGCCCGCGCGTTGCATGGCCGAAACAATGGCGGTTTTATACGCCTGGTTTCGGGTCAGCATCACGCCCTGCTGAAGTCCCGCAAGGTTAAAGGTTTTTCCCGCGCTGGTCAGCACGATGATCTTCGCATCGTCGCTCTCGTCAAGCGTAAGCGCGCTGTGGAAGGCGCCGGGCGCATAAACGAAATCCTCGTGAATTTCATCCACGATCAGCGTAACGCCATACCGTTTACATAGCGAGTACACGGCGCCCATCTCTTCCCGTGTCCAAACCCGGGCAGCGGGGTTGTGCGGGTTACACAGCATCGCCAGCTTTACCCCGCCGCGGAACGCGTCCTCCATACCGTTCAGGTCCATGGAGTATCGACCGTTCCGGTCCGCAACCAGCGGATTTTCCACAAGCGTGCGCCCATTTTGACGAACCGAATCAAAAAACGGCCCATATACAGGCGGCTGGATCAACACCCCGTCGCCCGGCGCAGTCAGCGTGCGCACAGCCGTACGAAGACCGGTCACCACGCAGGGGATCAGCGCCTGCTGCTCCCGGGTTAAGGTCAGCCCGTGCCGACGGCTGTAAAAACCCAGCGTCGCATCTATCGCAGCGTCGGTTTGCGCGGTGTAACCGTACACAGGATGTTGCGCGCGGCGAACCAACGCTTCGGTAATCTCGTCTGCGGAGCGGATATCCATATCCGCCACCCACATGGGCAGCAGTTCCCGCTTTTCACGCTCCATCAGCCCATCCCATTTTTCACACGCGGTTCCGCAGCGATTGATCGGCTGGTCAAAAAAAGTAAAATCGTAACGGTTCATCGGCTCGTGTCACTTTCTGTTAAACTTGATTTGGTTTCCTCAGGAATCGGGTTCGTACACTGTAACACCCAGTATCCGGCGCTGCGGTCAGCGATATCCACGGTCTGGAACAGCGTGCGCAGATATTCTCGTGCGGAGGGCGCCCCCTGCTGCTTTCGGATCACCAGCGCCATCGTCCCCCCCGGGTTCAGCGCCTTCGCGCCATCCGCAAACATGCGGTAAATCACCGTTTTCCCGGCGCGTATGGGCGGATTGGTCACGATCCTATCGAATGTCTGCCCCGTCAGCGCCGCATAACCGTCGCTTTGCAACGTGCGGGCCTTTACGCCGTTGTTTTGAGCGTTTCGGGCCGCCAGTTCCACCGCGCGTTCGTTGATATCCGCCATGGTAAGGTTAATGCCGGGATTACCTTTGGCGAGACTTACCCCCAACGCACCATAACCGCAACCCATATCCAGCACTTGCCCGCTAAGGCTTGCAGGCAAAGCGTTCAGCAGGATTTCGGTTCCTTTGTCCAACCCGGAGCGGGAAAAAACCCCACTGTCCGTATCGAAGGTCAGCCGCTGCCCGCGAAATTCGGTTTCAAATCGGCCGGGTTGGTGCTCGCTCTGCGGCGAGGGGGTAAAGTAATGGTCGTTCATGGCATCCATCCTATCCCTGCGCCGCTGCCCGAAGCGCGGCGATTTCCTGCGGGGTCAGCGGCCTGTACGCGCCCTCCTCCACATCCAGACAAAGAGGGCCGAAAGCCTGCCGGTGTAATGCCAGCACCTCACGCCCGCGCGCGGCGAACATTCGCTTCACCTGATGGAACTTGCCTTCCGACAGGCGAACCACGGAAACGCTTCGGTCCTCCGCGCTCTCCAGCACCGTTAACTTCGCCGGTTTCGCTGTAAAGTCGGAAAGCTCCATACCGGCCTCAAACGCCGCCACATCTTCCCGCCCCAGCGGGCCATCCGCCACCACGCGGTATTCCTTCCACACATGGCGCTGAGGCGCAAGCAACCGGTGCGCCAATTCTCCGTCGTTGGTTAACAGCAAAAGCCCCGTGGTATCCTTATCCAGCCTGCCCACCGGCAGCACATCCCGCTTACGCAGCGCTTCCGGCAGAAGGTCCATCACGGTCTTCGCCTTTCGGTCGCGCGCCGCAGTCAGCACCCCCGCCGGTTTGTGAAACATCAGGTATCGGTAAGGCTCATCCAGGATCGGTTGACCGTTCAGCAGTACGGTTGCGGCATCCGCGTCCAGTTTTTGAGCCGGGTCACGCGCAGGCTGACCGTTCACCGTAACGCATCCGGCGCGCACCAGCCGGGCTGCCTCGGTTCGCGATCGTTCCCCGCTTTGGGCCAGCAGTTTATCCAGCCGTATCCAGCTCATCGTCAGGAATGCGCTCCGGTTGTTTCCCCGGCGTTTCTATCTTCCGTGTTTTCCGGCTTCGGCTGTTCAGTTTCTGCCTGACGGTAAGCCGTGGGCTGAACCGCATCGTCCTCGTCCACCTCGTCCGCCGCCATATCGGGAGCAGCCGGCGGAATGTTCTCCTGCGGACGGTAGGGCTGATTCGGCTGATAATCCATTTCTCCCTGCCCGGGGCGGTACGCGGGCACAGGCGCAGGCCCGGCAGGCCGCGCGGTATAGGCGGGGGTAAAACCGCCGAAAAACTGTCCGGACGTCTGCGTGCCAATGTATTCGGAGTCTTCCGTCACAGGCTCGGGGGCAGCGGTTTCCAGAGCTGTCTTTGGCTGTGCCGCCGGCGCAGCCGCCAGATGGCGCGCCGCAAAGAACGCCGTAAGCATCCGCCGGATCGGCAGCAGCGGCATATAGCATACGAGGAAAGCGAAAAGCAACGGCCACAAAGCGTCGGACAACTGCGGCAGGTTGAGCTTCTGCGTGCTCACAAAGGTAAACATCGCATCGGACAGGCCGCTTAATACCCCCTTGAGAGCTGTAAAGACAACATACAGGGTCGGCAGCCACAGTACTAAGTTAATCATCGCCACACCGAACTGCTGCCAGCGATGGCCGCGCAGTCTCCGGCGCGCTTCGGCGCGGGGGTCTTTATCTGCTTTCTGGGCCAGCGCCCAGATATAGCGGAACGCGCTGTTGCGCACAGCGCCCAGCAGCAATACCAGCACGCCAATCCCCAGCAGCGCCGCCACTGTATACAGGCCCTCCATCAGATCGCCGTTCGCAATCACCTGTGCGCCGCCGAAGATGCCGATAAAGAAGTTCGCAATCGCGGCCAGCACGGCCATCGTGCCAGCGCCAAGGTTGCTCAGCCCGGTCAGCAGGGTAATGACATCGGTATTGTAGTAGAAGTACACACCCGCAATCATCATCACTGCCAGCGGAATCCCCCATTTGGCCACATTCAAGGCATGCACCAGGCTTTCGCCCAGTTTTTCGCCATAATCTGCGGTGTTCAGCGCCACGTCAAACGAAAAGCGGCGATCCTTTCCGGATTGCACCAGCGCCTGCGCAAAGCTGAAGCGCAGCGGCAGCACCAGAAAAATAAGCAGTGCGGGGCATAGAAGCGCCAGCCAGCGTAGCGCGGAGCCATGCGGAAATACTAAAAGCGCGCACAGCGGCGCAAGGGCCAGCAGGCGAAGCAGAAGCGCCGTAAACAGGTAAAGCAGCGTGCGAAAATAGAACGTAACCGGATTATGTCGGGTATTCAATAAACGATCGTTTCCCGTATTTCCCATACAGTCAAATCCTCCCCCGGCATTGGAACGCAATGCAGACACCCATGATTATACAACATCGCAGAAGGGGATGCAAACCATTTTTCCCCACAGCAGGCCCGAAAAGCCCTGTTTCCAGCTGTTTTACGAACCGTTGACAGGCGCGCTCCGCCGTGCTATTCTGTGGGGGCGATAAGGCGGCCAGGCGGTCGCGTGGCGAAAGCCATGAGGAAAGTCCGAGCATCGCAGGGCAGGGTGCCGGTTAACGGCCGGTGAAGGCGACTTCAAGGAAAGTGCAACAGAAAGAAACCGCCCCGCGCCCGCAAGGGCACGGAGTAAGGATGGAAAGGCGAGGTAAGAGCTCACCCGCGTTTCGGCGACGAAAGCGCGATGTAAACCCCACCCGATGCAAGATCCGAATGGGAGCGATACGGCGGCCCGCCGTGCTTCCGAAGAGATCGCTGGAACCCGGCGGTAACGCCGGGGCGAGATAGATGACCGTTCTACGACAGAACTCGGCTTACGACCGCGCTTATCGCAAAGAAAGAATCAGGCTGCGCTGAACGGCGCGGCCTTTTTCATATTGACAGCATCCCATTTTATGGTATTCTCATGGTAAATAGAACATCTTCATCCATCCACAACTGAAAGGAGCGATTTGCATGTTTGAAAACTCCGGAAACAAGATCAAAATATGGGCGAAGGTTTTAGCTTTCATTGGTATTCTTGCTTCCATCACCACCGGTATCGTCATGATGTCCGGCGGAATGATGATCAGCGAGTATACAAACGGAAACGCAATGATTTGGCCCGGGCTGCTTGTGATCGTGGTTGGTTCGCTCGCCTCCTGGATCGCTTCGCTGTTCATGTACACATTCGGTGATATCGCCGAGCAGACCGCCGCGATGCGCCATGCTATCGATAAAATGCAGGCGGATTTGCACAGCCAACTGAAGTAACGAGAGTTCCCGCTTGATAATTCGATTAACGCATGCTATAATGCAAGCAATCTGGATGCGATCCGGATTAAAAAGGCGATGACGAAGACCAAAGCCCGCGCCTTTGCGGTTTTCAGAGAGGGAAGCGTTCGCTGCAAGCTTTCCATTCCGCAAGCGGGAAATTCCCTTCCGAGCCGCTTTGCCCAAAGCGCAAGCCTGTAAGCGAAGTCGGGGATCAGCACACCCCGTTATCAAGCGAGAGCATTTTCAGGGAGCACGTCATCGTGACCCGCGAAGATGGAATTTGGGTGGTACAACGCGGCTTTACAGCCTTCGTCCCATAGCAATTAGGGACGAGGGCTTTTTTCATGCCGAAAAAGCCGTTTCTCAAATTCAGGACAAGCAACAGAACTACAACCAGTTCAAAGGAGGAAGCGCGAATGTCCATCTCGGAAACTCTATTGGAAATGAAGCGCAAGGCCGGAGAGGAACTCGGCCAGCTGAACGGCACCGCCGCGCTGGAAGCCCTGCGCATCAAAGTGCTTGGCAAAAAAGGCGAGTTGACCGCCCTGTTGAAAGGCCTTGGACAACTTGCCCCGGAGGAACGGCCCGCCGTGGGCGCGCAGATTAACGAAACACGCGAATGGCTGACCCAGCGCATGGACGAAGCCGCCGCCCGCCTGCACAGGCTGGAACGCGACGCGGCGCTGAAAACGGAAACCATCGACGTGACCGAGCCGCGTCCTCTGCCCAAAGTCGGCTCCGGGCATCCGATTACTCTGGTGATGAACGATCTCATCAATTGCTTCACCGGCATGGGGTTTGAAGTGCTGCAGGGGCCGGAAGTGGAACTGGATCACTACAATTTTGAGCTGATGAACATTCCGAAAAACCATCCTTCCCGCGACGCGCAGGATACATTCTATATTGACGACAACATTGTGCTTCGCACACATACCAGCCCCATGCAGGCGCGCGCCATGCTCACCCGCAAGCCGCCCATCCGTATCGTATGCCCCGGTCGCGTCTACCGCGCCGACGAGTTGGACGCTACGCACAGCCCGGTTTTCCACCAGATGGAAGGCCTTGTGGTGGACGAGCACGTAACGATGGCGGACCTGCGCGGAACGCTGACCACTTTTGCCAAGCAGCTGTACGGCGCGGATGTGGAAATCCGCTTCCGGCCCAGCTTCTTCCCGTTCACCGAACCCAG
>JAEWYP010000094.1 GCA_023395615.1 Bacillota bacterium | reverse complement strand
CAGTGTTTTAGCCGATCTGATCCGTACCGGGAGTTCTGCTGTCGCGGTGGACAGTACGTTGCCGTTACCGGAGAAGGATTTTAAGGCGAAGATACAAAATGGAAATGTCGTTGCCATCGGCGTGGAGTTTTTCGGTGAGGATTGCATAGCCTGCCAACCCGCTTATTACCTTACAAAAGAGGCTTTTTCCCGGTGGCTGGCTGAAATGCGAGTACTGATCGCCCGGGGCGAAACCCGCGTATACGCCGAGAATGCGCTGAACGCCTTGGACGGCGCGTTGCCGTTAGCACCATTGGAATTGGGAGGCCGTCTGTGCGCTGAAATTGACAACCCTGACGATCTGGCGGCAGTCAGCGCGCGCCTGAGCCAAATGCCGGGGGAGAAGTTTGTTGCGATACCTGAGGCAACGAAAGGGCGGACGAACGGATGAAGACGGTCTACATGTGTTTCAGTACCGATATCCTGCACAGCGGGCATATCGCGATTATCCGCCGCGCCGCGGCGCTGGGAGAGCTGACCGTTGGGGTGCTGACGGACGAGGCGATCGTAACGTATAAACGGTATCCGTTGATTCCAATGGAAGAACGCATCGGTCTGTTTGAAAGCCTGAGCGGCGTGAAGCGTGTGATTGTGCAAAAAACGCTCAGCTACCGGGACGTGATCCTGCAATGGAAACCCGATGTGGTGGTGCATGGGGACGACTGGAAAACCGGAGTGCAGTGCGGCGTGCGGGCCGAAGTGCTGGAGTTGTTAAAAACCTATGGCGGCGAGCTGGTGGAGTTTCCCTACACACACAGCGCGACCGAGGAAGCGCTGACCGCGCCGGATTCCCGCCTGAACATGCCGGAATACCGTCGCGGGCGGTTGAAACGGCTGATGCAGATGAAACCATGCCTGAGTGTGATGGAAGCTCATAACGGCCTGACGGGGTTGATTGTGGAAAATGCTCGGGCGAACGTTGCGGGTGGGGTAAAAAGCTTCGACGCGATGTGGGTCAGCAGCCTTTGTGACTCCACAGCCAAGGGGAAACCCGACATTGAACTGGTGGATTGGACCAGCCGGGTGCAGACCGTTGAAGAAATTATGGAGGTCACCACCAAACCGATCATTCTGGATGGTGACACAGGCGGGCAAGCCGAACATTTTACCTATAACCTGCGCACGCTGGAGCGCCTGGGTGTAAGCGCCGTGATTATCGAAGATAAGGTGGGGCTGAAACGCAATTCGCTGCTTGGGGTAGAGGGGAACCAGACTCAGGACAGTATCGAAGCGTTTTCGGAAAAGATCAGCGCGGGGAAAATGGCCCAGCGCAGTAAAGATTTTATGATTTTCGCGCGCTGTGAAAGTTTGATTCTGGAACGCGGCATGGACGACGCGCTGGCACGCTGCCGCGCTTATGCGCAGGCGGGGGCGGATGGCGTGATGATCCATAGCCGCCGGAAAGCGCCCGATGAGGTGTACGAGTTCATGCGCCTCTTCAGGCAGACCAACCCGGCGACGCCCATCGTGGTCGTGCCGACGACCTACAACACCGCCACCGAGGGGGAGCTGGCCGCGCACGGCGCGAACATCGTAATCCATGCGAACCATCTGCTACGCAGCGCTTTCCCGGCAATGGAGAAGGTGGCGGAGCGAACGCTGGCAAACGGCAGAACGCTGGAAGCAGAAGAATTGTGTATGCCGCTTTCGGAGATTTTATCGCTGATCCCCACGGAAGAACCCCGTGGGTAAATATCCATAAGGAGGGACCAGAATGTATCACCCCATATGCCCCGTGGATGTGCGGGTTACCGATGCGGCGGAAGGCCAGCGGGCCGTACGCGACTGGTTACAAAGCCCACAGAGGCTGCTTGTGCTTGCGTCGAAGAGCCGCTGCGCGGAACTGAATTTGACGCCCTTCTTTACTGCGATGCAGGGGGATGGACATGCCGTGCAGCTGTATACCGACATTGCGCCCAATCCGACGGTTGAGGACGTGGCCGCTCTGTTAAAGCGCCTGAGGGAGCAGCCGTTCGAACCCACCACCATCCTGGCGATCGGGGGTGGCAGCTGCATGGATCTGGGCAAGGCAGTTGCAGCGATGGGGAGCCTTCCACAACCCCCGACGCCTGCCTCTGTGCGGGAAGCGTTGAACAGTAAAGCGTACGCAGCGGCAGACAAACGTCCGGAACTGATCGTAATGCCGACCACCGCAGGCACGGGCAGCGAGGTAACACGTTGGGCTACGGTATGGGATCCGCAGGAAAAACGCAAGCTGTCTATCGATACCCCGGAAGGATATCCGGCCGCGGCGGTTATCATTCCCGAATGGACGGTTGGAATGCCGCCTTCCATTACCCTTTCGACCGGGTTGGACGCACTTTCCCATGCCATGGAAGCTTTTTGGGCGGTCAGCCGCAACCCCCTTTCGCAGGAATTGGCCATCGCGGCTGTTACGAAAATCCGGGATGCGCTGCCTGCCGCGCTGGCGGACCTTGGCGACCGAAACGCGCGACAGGAAATGGCACTGGGTTCGCTGATGGCAGGAATAGCCTTCTCCCAGACGCGTACGACGGCCTGCCACAGCATCAGTTACCCCCTTACGATGCTGCACGGGATACCGCACGGCTTTGCCACCGCTATTACGCTTTCCTCTGTAATGCGCCGCAATGCGGCAGCGGTGCCGGAGATTAACCGGCTGGAGGAAGTGTTTTACGACGCGGAAGGGTTTGACGCCTGGATGGAGGATACCGCGGACGGGATTGAACCCCTCACCCTTTCCGGGTTCGGCGTGAAGGAAGCAGACCTGCGCGAAATCTGTAATCTGGCGTTTACACCGGGTCATATGGATAACAACCCGGTTGCGTTCACACAGGCGGATGTGATGGAAATCCTGCACGAAAGCCTGTAACGCTAAATAATCGTATTGTATTTATAAGCGGCTGGGCCCTTACCGGGGCGCAGCCGCTTCAGACTGCGTTGTCGGCTAAGGAATGGCAGGGGGCATCACTTACAAACGAGTAAGCTCAACCCCCTGCCACCCTTGTTTTCTGGCATCTGAACCTTTTTGAGTCATTTGTGGTGATCAGCTCGTAAGTGGTTTATCAACTGCCTGAAATGGTTGTACCCGTTATCAGGGCGCGGCTACTTGCCTGCAAAGCAGAGGCGTAGTAGAAACTACTTCTGATCGTTTAACGGCGAATCATCACGACCGCTATATCGTTTACGTTGGTACCGGTCGGCCCGGTAACAATCAGCCCACCACATGTTTTCAGCGCGGTATAACTGTCGTTATTCTCCAGCGAGACATTGACGTCTATTTGCGCCGCACGTAGCCGACCTGCTGTGCGCGCGTCCACGTAGCCGCCCGCAGCGTCGGTGGGCCCATCGCGGCCATCGCTGCCAAGGGTGAAAAGAGCTGTGTCCTTTAGCCCTTCCAACTGGGGAACGGCTGCCAGTGCCAGTTCCTGGTTGCGGCCGCCACACCCTGTGCCGTTCAGGTGAACGACGGTCTCGCCACCAACCAGATAGGCGACGGAGCGGGTTTCCCCCTGATGGGTCAGGGCGATGGAACTGAGGAAGCGACCCGCATCGCGTGCTTCGCAGTTCAGCCGGTCTGTAAGGATCATCGTTTCGTAACCCAACTTCCGAAGGGCCCGCGCGGCGCCCCGCACCAGCATTTCCACGTTGCCTACCACATACGTTTCCGCGTTGGGGAGTATTTTGGGGGTTTCGCGGCGCATCAGGGTAAGAAATACATCCGGTGCATGGGGGAAAAGGCGTGTCAGGGTGGCTTCTGCCTCGGCGGATGTGATCGGATCGGGGGAGATGGGGCCTGAAGCAATCGTTTCAGGAGCATCGCCCAGCACGTCGGACAGCAACAGGCCGATGACATGCGCAGGCGCGCAGAGCTGTGCAAAACGGCCGCCCTTAACACCGGATAAACGCCTGCGGATGATGTTCATCTCTGTAATGCTTGCGCCGCTGTGAAAAAGTGCGTCTGTTGCGGTGGAGTAGTGGGGAAGGGATACCAGCGGTTTTTCAAACAGTGCGGAACCGCCGCCGGACAGCAGCATCAACACCGTATCGTTTACGGATAACCCCTGTACCAGCGCAATAGCGGCATCTGTAGCTATTACGCTGTTTTCATCCGGCGTCGGATGCCCGGCCTCCATGACCGCAAAGCGGGGTAGCGGGCCTCGCGAATAACCGTAAGGGGTAATGATGAGGCCCTGATCGATTTGCAACCCGAGTGCATTCCAGGCTGCGCTGGCCATTCCCCAGGCAGCCTTGCCAACAGCGATCACCAGCAACCGACCGCCACGAAGCTGTATTTGATGGAGGCCCCTTAAAACCGCCTTTTCCGGCTGCGCTGCGGCAAGCGCCGCCTCTATCACAGTTTGAGCGTCTTCCCGAAGCGTGCTCAAAGCGATTCCCCTTTCGATAACTGATGAAGGGTAAATTCTGTAAAAAGAAGGGGATTCCCTTCCCGGGGAGCGAAAGTTTCGTAACGTTCCGGAGAAATGATGCGCTTGACAAACAGATAGAATATTAGTATATTATAATATGTTAATAGTAACGGGACGGTAAGCACACCCGCACCGGAAGGAAGTGTGATGCACGATGGAAGAAGAAGCTGGCCGCATTGCGGCGGTGCTGAAAGTATTGGCTAATGAAAACCGTTTGCGCATCCTTTGTGAGCTGATCCACGGCCCAAGTGCAGTCGGCGCACTTGGAGAGAAAATCGGCGGGATCTCACAATCCGCGCTGTCACAGCAGCTGGCTCTGCTTAAAGCACATGGGATGGTCGCGGATCAAAGGATCGGCCAGAGCGTAACATACTCCATTGCGGATACTCGTGTGGCGGGGTTAGTGGAAGCGATTCGAAGAGAATATTGTTCCCAGCCCGCTCCAAAGCGCTGATCACGGAGCGTCTTGTTTTCTCGCCCCGGTCGAACGGGAAATAATTAATTAACAGGAGGATTCCCCATGAAACTGACGATTAATGCCTTAAGATGTCCCCAGAACCATCGCTGCCCTGCAATCTCCGTTTGTCCGAAGCAGGCAATCAGCCAAAAAAACCCGTTCTCTTTGCCTTTGATTGATGACAGCAAGTGCATTGTTTGCGGAAAGTGCATCCGGTATTGCCCGATGGGCGCGTTTGAAATGAAGGAAAACAGCTGATAAGGTGAAACAGGGATGATAACAAACAGCCCCCCGGAACGACAAGCGTCATTCTGGGGGGCTGGTATTTATCCTGCGTTATTCTACACCAGTAAAGGTAAGCAACGCTTCCGGCGGGAAATTGGCGATATAGGTTTTACCGCGGGTAAACTGCAGCTCATTGCCCTTATCGTCATAGAAAACGGTCGGGCTTTCGTTATCTTCACGGACCCAGTAACCGGGGATATACCGGCCACCGATGAAGATATCCGCGTTGCCCTTGCCCACACTCTGCATAACGGGCATGATCTTGCTGTTATTTGTATATTCGTAGGGTACGCGCTGGATAATCACATTGGAGAAGCTCATCCAAACGGAGTTGGTAGCGTCTACGTTTCCGGCTTCCGTGGCACTGGGATAGGTCATATACGGCGCGTCCCCGGAATAACGGTAATAGAGATTCTCATTCTCATCATACGTGAAATGGGACAGCCAGTTTTTATGGCCCCAGTCGAGGTTAATATTGTAGGCCATGTCGTATCCCTCGGTGTAGGGGTTGGAATCACTGAACA
The DNA here is from genome assembly GCA_023395615.1 of Bacillota bacterium. Classification (GTDB taxonomy): domain Bacteria; phylum Bacillota; class Clostridia; order Christensenellales; family Aristaeellaceae; genus CAXXOK01. Next base: position 26,612 of record JAEWYP010000094.1, on the reverse strand, counting down.
GGAAAGCGTGGGCGCTGGCGGAATAGGTGGTGGGGATGGTACCGCGAAGGCCAACTACGTTCACGTCCAGATTGTCCGGGTTTTTCAAACCCTTGACACGCTGACGGTAATTATCCCATTTGTTGGTCAGCAGATCGAACAATACACCCTTGTCGCTTGCGCCGAGTTCGTTGAACATTTCGGCAATGTTGTTTTCTTCCCTGCGGGGGCCGCCTGCGTAGATGAAGCCGCTCTGCCATTCTTCGCGGAGCAGAACGTGACCGATACGGGCCGAACGGACAGGGCCGACGGACGTGGGCACGCCTTCATCCAACTGATCGCTGAACAGGAAGGAGATACGGGTTTCTCCTGTGCGATACAGGATGCCTTCATATACGATATCCGCATACTGGCCGCCCCAAGGGGCGCGGTTGCCAACCCCTGCGGACTTAACGGTAGCGCCGTTATACTTGACCGTTCCCTGCGGATTGCTGATCTGTACCAGCATCGGCAGGTATACGCCGCTCCATTCCAGGCCGGTAGTCGGGCTTTCCCCGGGGATAATCGGGTTACGAGCTGCGGGGGTTTTGGTCTCAATTTTCCGGTCCTCTTCATTTTGAAGAACAGTTCCCTCTTTGGGAATGGTATAGTTATTCCCCTTGGTAGCGGCCATAGCCGATACGGCGGCAACAAACGTAAGGATGAGCGCCATGAGCACGCCGACAATCTTTTTCACGAGTGAACCCTCCCAGTTGTGATTATTTCCTTGCAGACGCACACGAAACGGGTTTCCGCATGTTAAAATGATTATAACATCACTGGAAAACAGGTGTCAATCCAAATGCTTGTAACACTTGACACAAACTGACGACAACCATGCTTACATGACCGGATGGAAAAAGCGAAACGAAATACGCGCACCCTGCGAACAGGATGCGCGTCTGTGAAGTAACTGCTTATTTTGCAGCGGTTGTAGCAGGTTTTGCGGAAGTGGAAGACGTGGTTGTCGCCGTTGGATACGTCGCAGGCTTAACAGTGGGCGTGGCGGACGCTGTGGGCCTGGGGGTCGGTGTGGGCGAATGTGTCGGGGCCAGCGTTTCAGTCGGGGCGGGAACAGCGGTCGGGGTAGGAACCGCAGTCGGTGTGGGGGTTGCCGGGTTCAGCACATCGGCATAGATCGACTGCAGCGTTTTCTCGTTGGCCTCGCCGGTGCTGTATATTCCATTCGCTTTCTGGTAGGCCTTCACGGCTTTCTGTGTGCCGGCCAGGAAAGTGCCTGTGACGCCACCGTTATAATAACCGAGCTCCTTAAGCTTCATCTGGAGCCAGAACACATCCTCGCCGCTGGAACCCTTTTTTAATATCCGGAAAGGTTGCGGCGGCATGCCGCTACTGGAGTAGGCCGGTGTGGCCGTCGGTTCAGGCGTTGTGATTGGCGTGATGCTGCCTTTGGCCAGCGGTGCGGGTTTCAGCGCGTAACGCAGCTCCGGGTCGGCCGGAAGGTCCTCCGTAATGGTCACCTGTACCCCCTCGCCGACATTATCGTAAATCCACTTCGCATCGGCGTTGAGCAGGCGAATGCAGCCGTGTGAGGCACGGGACCCAAGAAGGTTATAACTCTTCTTGCTCATGGCGTTGTAATCCACCTGATTGTAGATCACCGAGTGGAAAGCAATATATGCGTTGATCCGCGTCCAATACTGGGCGTAACTGCCGTATTTACTGAAGAAACACCAGCGCGCTTTCTTGCCGTTCAGCGTCCAGACACCCACGTCGCTGGGAGTGGCGACCATACCTGTGGAGCAGACCATCTGTCGGACTGGTATGGTGTATCCGCCCTTATCGTCACGCCCATACACGGTGGTGATCTGGTTGTTCACGTCTACCGTTATGGCGTAGGGGATGGGGGTGGGTTCGGGAGTGGGGCGCGGGGATGCGCTGGCGTTCAGCGCCTGCGTATCGTCAAACAGAATATTCCACGTGTCTTCGCCGGTGATGCCATCGGCTTTCAGACCGTTGTTTTGCTGAAACTGCTTCACGGCATCCTGCGTTTTGTTCATATAGTTCCCGCTGATGGGACCGCTGAAGTAACCCAGGTCTGTGAGGCGTTGCTGCACCAGTTTAACCTGATCACCGGTAGAACCACGGGAAAGCTTTTTTGTATATTCTACGTCGGTGGGGGCTGTATCCTTGTCGCCGTCCGACGCCATTACCACGTCGTTGATGTCGCCCAGATCACTTCCGGGGGCGGATGTGGCGGTTGCCTGCGGAGCGTCTTTGGACAGCGCGGTAGTGCTGAATAACAGGCGCTGAGTTTCGATATCCGCGGTGCCGGTAGCTTTCAGGTTATTTTTCTCCTGAAAGCTTTTTATCGCCGCTGTGGTCCCCTCCAGATAGTTGCCACTGAGTTTACCGTTATAATATCCCAGAGATTGCAACTCTTCCTGAACGCGTTTTACATCGTCGCCGGAATCATTGGTGGTCAGTTCCCGGTATTCGGCGTTCATCAGCAGGGCTTCGGTTTCTCCGTCCACGATGCCGGTTTCTTCCAGGCTGTAATCCGCCTGAAATTTCTTTACGGCGGCGCGTGTGCCGTCCAAAAAGTTGCCGCTGACTTTGCCGGTATAATAACCCAGTGCTTTCAGCTGTTCTTGAATAGCGGCGACGTTATCTCCGCTGTCACCGTACTGTGTGGGGGTATATCCCGCGTCGCCGCTTTCGGCCGCGGCGGGCGAGGAAAACAACTGCGCGGAAGCGGACAGCACCAGCGCGAGGGTAAGAACCATGGCCAGTAAGCGTTTCATAACATACACCTCATCCATATCCTGAAAGCGTGTTTCGAGCGGAAAGAAGATTTTTCCTGCCCAAACGCCAGAGAAAACAACATTTTACAGGTATTCGATCATGGAGGAAAGGCGTTTGAAAATCAGATCGGGCTTTTCATCGGTCGCCTGTGCCTCGGCCAGCGTGGCTTCGCCGGTAAGCACCAGGATACTTGTCATACCGAAACGCACGCCTGTGGCAATGTCGGTATACAACCGATCGCCTACCATGGCCAGCTGTTCCCGGGGTAAACCTGTCACATGTAGCGCTTCTTCCACAATCCCCGCGTGGGGTTTGCCGATGATCACATCCGGCTTTCTGCCCGCGCTGGCCTCGATGAACGCAATCATCGCGCCGATATCCGGCATGAATCCGGTCTCCGTGGGGCAGTTGAAATCCGGGTGTGTCGCGATATAGGGCAGACCCGCGCGGACAAGATCACACACACGCCAGAGTTTGTCATACGTAAGCGTAGTATCAAATCCGATCAGCACATAATCCGGGCGATTGTTATCAATCGAAATCCCCATCTGTTCAAGCTCGCCGGCCAGCAGCTCGTTGCCAAGCAAAAAGGCGCGCTTACCCGGGAAACGGGTCAGCGCGTAACGGCCCGCCGCCTGCCCGGACGTAAGCACGTTCAGGAACGGTTCGGTAACACCCAACCGCCGCAGCTTCTGTACATATACCTCTGCGGATTTGCTGGAGTTATTTGTTAAAAACAGGGCCGTACGGCCGGTTTCTTTCACCTTTTGCAAAAAATCGAGAGAACCTTCCAGCAGCTGGTCCCCCAGATAAAATGTACCGTCCATATCCAGCAGAAAACCCCGTACCGAAGCTAATTTCTCGCGAATTTCCATTATGTTCCTCCCGACCGGCATGATGCATACCTCGGCTATTTTACCACAGCCGGGCGGGTTTTAAAAGCAAGTAAACCGAAAAGTGAGCGACGCGCTGCTATCCATCCCTGCGGTTGCGATAGGCGGTCGGGTTTTCGCCGTATTGCCTGCGAAAGACGCGGTCGAAATAGGCGGCGCCGGAAAAGCCGCATTCCGCCGCGATTTCGGTAACAGAAAGCGACGTGGCGGTCAGACGGGAACAGGCGCAGTTAAGGCGATACCGGTTCAGGTAATCCATGGGCGTGGTCTGCACGCCGTTACGAAAACAGCGCAACGCTTCGCTTACGCTTACGCTGGCGGATTTTGCAACATCATTCAGGCAGATCCGCTCGTTGTAATGCTCCTCCAGAAAACGGATCATCCGGCGAAGGCGGGCTTGCGTCTGCGAGGCGTTCTCGGTACGGTCCAGCGAGGTGATTTCGTCCTGATGTCGATACAGCAGCGACCATATCCCACACACCCCGGCGTGAGCATCCAACTCCATGGTCGGGCTTTTTTCACCAGCAAGAGTACAAAGCGACCGTACGTTGTCCAGCAACTCTGCCTGCCACGGGATGGAGGGGCGCAATACAGCGTGGGAAAGTCCACGCAATAGAAGAGGTTCGACAAACTTTGTGTACAGTGTGCTGCGTTCCGGTGCAATCAGCTCAGGCTTGAACAGCAGGGTCGGAAGCTCCGCGCTTTGAGGAACGTCATATCCGTGAATTACGCCAGACTGGATAAAAAGCCCTTCTCCCCGGCGCAGCACAATGCGCTGACCACCAACCAGACAATTCGCTTCGCCTTTTCGCGCGTAAACGATTTCCACATCACGGTGCCAATGCCATGGGAAACCAGGCTTATCATTCTGGTCGTAATAACTGTTATAATATTGAAAAGGAAACTGTGCCGAGCCGTGTGCGGTCAGCTCGTGCAGGGTTTCGTCGATCCATGCGCTTTCACAGCCTTTCATGGCGAATCCCTCCTCATGGTTCTGGCGATATTGTACAACATAACGCCCGTAAAATGCAAGATGGAACAAAAACCATGTGATATAATACAAACACCCGAAATGGAGGGATTTGGAAAATGACGTCATTGCTGCTTGCCGTGATTTACGTGGCTTTTATCAGCCTGGGGCTGCCGGACTCATTGCTTGGTTCTGCCTGGCCGATCATGCACACCGACCTGAATGTGCCGATTTCCTATGCGGGTATAGCAACCATGATTATCGCCGGGGGAACGATCCTGTCCAGCCTGATGAGTGAAAAGATGATTCGCCGTTTTGGCACCGGGGTTGTGACCGTGGGCAGCGTAAGCCTGACAGCGTTGGCGCTGTTTGGTTTCTCCATATCCGGGTCTTTCGCCGCGGTCTGTCTGTGGAGCATTCCCTATGGCCTTGGTGCGGGCAGTGTCGATGCCGCGCTGAATAACTTCGTGGCGGTGCACTACCAATCCCGCCATATGAACTGGCTGCACAGTTTTTGGGGGATTGGCGCCACCCTTGGCCCTTATGTGATGGGGCTTTGTCTTACGCATGGCCTGAATTGGACAGGCGGATACCGTGTCGTTGGGATTTTCCAGTCGGTGCTGGTTGTGTTTTTACTCTTCAGCCTGCCATTATGGAAAAAGCAGCAGGTCAGACCGCTTGCACAGATGAAAATGACAGGATCCATTGGAATCCGCGGAGCGTTGGCACTGCCAGGCGCCTGGCAGACATTGACCGCTTTTTTCTGCTATTGCTCGCTGGAGACAACAGCCGGTCTGTGGGCCAGCAGCTATATGGTCACCAACAGAGGAATCGGCGCGGAAACGGCTGCCGCGATGGCTTCGCTGTTTTACCTGGGTATCACCGGGGGACGACTGATCTCCGGGTTTATCGCAGCAAAGCTGGATGACCGCCGCATGGTACGCCTCGGGCTTACGTTTACGCTGCTTGGTGTTGCGCTGATGCTGCTGCCGCTGGGAAACGCGACTCTCTTCGCGGGGCTGGTTACGTTGGGCCTGGGTTGCGCACCGATTTACCCGGCGTTGCTGCACGAAACGCCGGAGAACTTTGGCCAGGAGCAATCCCAAACCCTGATGGGGATGCAGATGGCGACCGCATATACCGGCAGCACGCTGATGCCGATGGTGTTCGGCCTGATTGCGCAGAGCAATGGGATTGCGCTTTACCCCGTTTATCTGATGCTTTTTCTGGTGGGGATGATTGTGACAACCGAAAGCGCGACCCGCGTTTTCATCACCCGCCAGAAAATCAGGGCGGAAGAACAGCGGACGTAATCCGCAAGGTCTTATTGCGCAAAAAAAACCGTCGTAAAAAGGACTGAATCCCTTACGGCGGTTTTTGTCTGCTTGTGATTGTGCGTTACAGCGCGGTCTGTTTTGACGAAGCGGTCGAGAACAGTTCGACAAATCCGGCAGGGGTTACGCCTTGAGCGACGGAGGATTGAAAACGCGCGCTCCCAGCTCCTGATCCAGCAGGTACAGGCCTTTGGCGTCGCCGCCGAACAGGGTCAGTTTGCTGATCAGGTTCTCGGCGTTAGTTTCCTCCTCATCCTGCTCTCTGATAAACCAGTCCAGAAATTGCATGGAACGATAGTCTTTGGCCAGAGCAGCCTGTTCATAGATATTATGGATGCTGGCGGTCACAAATTGTTCGTGTGCAAGGCCCGCTTGCAGTACATGCAGGTGGCTCAGCAGACTGGCTTCCGGTTTCTGGATCGCTTCCAGCGTTACCGGCTGCCGGTTGTTTTGCATATACTGGAGCATCAGCATCGCGTGGGCGTTCTCCTCCTGCACCTGCACGAGATACCAGTTGGCAAAACCCTGTAATCCCTCGGCAGTGAAATAATCTGCGAAGAGCAGGTAAAGGTAAGCGGAATAGAACTCTTTATTAATCTGTTCGTTCAACAGTTTGGAAACGGCGGCGTCTATCACAATGAACACTCCTTTCAGTCAGGGGGGATATCTATTGTGATTATGGACTGATTTTTCAAAAGAATAACATAAAAAAAGACCGGCGTAAAGCAGCCGGTCCAAGGAGTTAGAGTACCTTTTTCAGAAAATCCTGCGTGCGCTGCTGCTTTGGATGTTCGAAAATTTCTTTGGGGGTGCCTTCTTCCAGCACCACACCTCCATCCATAAACAACACCCGGTCGCCTACCTCGCGCGCGAAGCCCATTTCGTGGGTCACCACCACCATCGTCATACCGTCCAGAGCCAGATGCTTCATCACGTCCAGCACTTCGCCAACCATTTCAGGGTCCAGCGCGCTGGTCGGTTCGTCAAAAAGCATCACGTCGGGGTTCATAGCCAAAGCGCGAACAATGGCGATGCGTTGCTGCTGGCCGCCGGATAGCTGCTTGGGAAAGACTTTTGCCTTCTCGGCCAGCCCAACCCGGTTGAGCAGCTCCATCGCGCGCTGTTGCGCCTGATCGCGGGTCATCAGCTTATGGGTGATCGGGGCCAGCGTGATGTTATCCATCACGTTCAGATGGGGGAAAAGGTTAAATTGCTGAAATACCATGCCCATCCGGCAGCGAAGCTGGTCAATGTCCGCCTTGGGAGCGGTGATTTCGTTGCCCTCAAAGAAAATCTGGCCGCTGGTCGGTTTTTCCAGCAGGTTCAGGCAGCGCAGGAAAGTGCTTTTACCACTGCCGGACGGGCCGATAATCACGACCTTTTCCTGCGGCTTGATATGCTGGTTGATGCCGTTGAGCACTTCCAGATTTCCGAAATGTTTATGCAAATCCTTAACGGTTATCACCCTGACGCAGCCTCCTTTCCAGCTTTCCCAGCAGCTTGGTCAGCACGCCGGTCATCACGAGGTATAATATGCCGGATACGATGTAGGGGGTAAAGGCGCTGTAAGTTTTACTGCGAATGTAATCGCCCGCTTTGGTCAGCTCCGTCAGCGCGATATACGCCAGAATGGAGGTTTCCTTAATCAGTGTGATAAACTCGTTGCACAGTGCGGGCAGGGCGGTTTTTAGCGCCTGGGGAAACACGACCAGCCGAAGGGTCTGCCAGTTGCTCAGGCCCAGCGAGCGCCCGGCTTCGGTTTGCCCCTTGTCAACGCTTAAAATGCCGCTTCGAATGATTTCGCTTACGTATGCCCCGCTGTTGAGGCCGCAGGCAATAACGCCGATGATGACGCGGTCAATGGCGATAGAACCGAAAATGCCGAAGTTGATAATCAATACCTGCAAAAGCATTGGCGTGCCGCGGATGATACCTACATAGACGCCCGCAATTTTTTGCAGGGGCTTAACACCGCTAAGCCGCATCATAGCGACCAACAGGCCCAGAAACAGCCCGACCAGTGCCGCGAAGAAAGAAACTTCCAACGTGATCCCCATGCCGCGCAGATAATTAAGCCACCGGTCGTTATACAGTACGTTCTGGTATATTTCTTTGTAAATATTCTGCCAGAAGTTGAGTTGACCGGCCATGGCCTGGTCTTTCATCCCCAGCCACCACTGGTCAAAGATCGTGGAGCTGGCAACCTCGGTTGCGCTGAACAGGAAAGCTGATAGCATGGTAAACCTCCGTTATGGCATTGGCGCATCGCGCACCTGGAAACAGGTCAGGCTGAAACGAAAGGAAAGCGGGAAGGTGTTCCTTCCCGCAATTCTTTTACGGCAGGTGAGGCTTGTTTACTGCGCAGTCGTGGTGGCAGGCGCTTCGGTGGCGGCGGCGTCCGCGGGAGCGTCGGTCGCTTCGGCAGCAGCGGCGTCACCGTAGATGTCCCACTTTTTCACCAATGCGTCGATAGTGCCGTCCGCCTGCATACGCTGGATGGAGGCGTCAATCTTCGCTTTCAGATCAGCTTTACCCTTGGGGATTGCGATGCCGTAATCCTGAGAGGGGAAAGAAATGGTGTCGCTGATGACAAGCGTGCTATCGTTCAGTTCCGCCAGAATGCGCTTGGCAACCGGTGTATCGGTGATAACAGCGTCCAGCTTGCCGCCCTGCAGATCCATCACGGCATCCAGCGCTTTGGTGTAGCTGTAAACGTTACTTTCATCGGTGCTGGCTTCAGCGGAATCAATACCGGTGGTGCCAGCCTGCGAACCGATCTTCTTGCCTTTCAGCGCGGCATTATCGGCCAGACCGCTGTCCACCTTAATGATGCAGCTCTGCGTATCTTTCAGGTAGGGAACGGAGAAGTCCACGTTCGCCATACGCTCTTCAGTAATATACATGCCGGAAATGCCCAGATCATACAGACCGGTCTGCACACCGGTGACAATGCTGTCGAAGTTGGTGGCTTCAAACACGATCTGCATGCCGATATCTTTGGAAATCTCAGCAGCCAGGTCCGCGTCAAAACCGATTACGTTATTATTGTCATCCATGGATTCGAAGGGCGGAAAGTCCGGGCTGGTGCCGGCTTTCAGGGTGGCGGCGGTTTCAGCGGTCGCCGCGAAGGCTACCAGCGCAAGGGACAGGGCCAGTACAAATGCGATCAACTTCTTCATAGGGTTTACCCTCCTGTTTGCTGTGGTTTGTTTGGAATGTGCATAGTATACATCGCGGCAGGAGAGATGTCAACATGAAAATGAATAATTATGCAAAAAAGTTTCTCGGTATTGCTTATCGCACCAGATAACGGCTTTGCCCAAGCGAGTAAAAATCATTACCCTGCGCGTCGATCGCCACGGTGAGCGGCATATCGCGAACCACCAGCCGTTTGACGGATTCGGTTCCCAGATCGGCATAGGCGACAACTGAAACACTTTCCACACACGCGGCCATATAGGCCGCGCAGCCGCCGACGGCGGTGAAATAAACGGCACCGGTTTGCGCAAGCGCGTCTCGCACCGAATTACCGCGATCGCCTTTGCCAATCAGCGCCCGTACACCATAATGCAATAACTGAGGCGTATACGGATCCATACGGACGCTGGTGGTCGGGCCGATGGCACCGCATGCGCGGCCGGGAGGCGTAGGGGAGGGGCCTGCATAAAAAACCGTCTGGCCGCGCAAATCTAAAGGCAACTCCTGACCCTGATCCAACGCGCGACAGAAACGGGCATGTGCCGCGTCGCGCGCGGTATAAATCACGCCGCTCAGCAGCACGCTGTCTCCGGCGTGAAGCGCAAGTAACGACTGTGACGGGAACGGAGAAATAATCGCTTGAGGCATGAGGAGTCATCCCTTTCAGACAGACTGACGTGAAAACATCCGGGCGAATGGCGATTTTGATGTATATGCGTGTATAATCATACATGAGTACGGAAAAAGAACAAGAAAGCATCATGCTTATGCAGGAAGCTCTACAGCGTCTCACTAGCGTGGCGGGTGACATGGCAACCGACATTGACCGCTACCGGCAAGCCCGCAATATGTGTGGGTGCGGCTTTGATCCGTACCGACAAGGCTGTGGTTTGCCCGCCGAAGCCCTGTGGCCCAATCCCGATGCGGTTGATCTGCTCCAGCAGTTCCTGCTCCAGATGATTATAAAAGGGATCCGGGTGAGGCCCCTCCCGCAGCTCGGCCAACGCTTCCTTGGCCAGCAACGCAACCTGCTCGAACGTTCCCCCGATACCTACGCCGAGCATCATAGGGGGGCATGGATTTGCGCCAGCCTGACGCACGGTATCCAATACAAAGGCCTTCACACCCTCCAGTCCTTCGGCTGGGGTGAGCATGGCAAGACGGCTCATGTTCTCGCTGCCGAACCCTTTGGGACAGACGGTGATCTTCAACCGATCCCCGGGAACCAGACGAACGTGCAGCACAGCAGGGGTGTTATCACCCGTATTGCCACGGCGGATTGGGTCCGCTACAACCGATTTGCGCAGGTATCCTTCAGTGTAGCCGCGCGCAACGCCCGCGTTTACCGCGTTCTCCAGTGTGTCGCCCGTAAAATGCACATCCTGCCCCACATCGGCGAAAACGACCGCCATCCCCGTATCCTGACAGATGGGCAAAGGCTCCGACGCGGCGATTTCCGCATTTCGGCAGAGCAGCGCAAGCGTTTCCTTCGCGGGAGGATAGGGCTCCCGATTCCGCGCGTCCGCCAGCAGTGCGGAAACAGAGGACGGGAGGATAGTACAGGCGCGGATGCAAAGCCGTGCAACACAATCAGTTATCGCCTGGGCATCGATCATGCGAAGAACATCCATCAGGAGGAACCTCCTTATCGGTTATGCCGGGTCATCCGGCGAAAACGATCAACCGCTGCTTGGGTGGAAATTCTGATCAATCCAGTTCGATCAGCAATACCTCCCGTGGGTTACCGATCCTTGGAACTGGAGACGGATTGCTGGCGCCTGCGCTGATGATCATCCGCCCGTCTGCGACTCCGTGAGTATATCTGGGAAAGAACCCCTGTCCCGGGGCGTAGAGACCCCGCTCGCCGAGCCGAATCTGCCCGCCGTGCGCATGGCCCGACAATACCAGATCCACCCGACTGCCTCGCAGATAGTGTATATAGTCTTCCGGCCGGTGGCACATTAACACCTTCACGCCGGGTTCGGCTTCCATGTCGGATAGCATGTCCGGCTGATCATACTGATCTGGCCGATACCAGCAGCCGATCACCAGTCCATCCCAACAAAGGTAGGTATTCATCATCAGCTGAGCCTGCGTGTGATCCAGAGCCAAACGAAATCCGTCAAAATCCTTCAGTCGCATTTCATGGTTGCCAATCCCGACAAACGTGGGCATCTGCTGCGAAGCAATCGCAACGAACCCAACGGCTCTGCGGTAACTTTGCCGATAACGGTTCACCAGATCGCCGGGCATCAGCAGCGCGTCCGCCAGAGGGAGCATGGGCAACAGGTCACGGTAGTCCGCATCGTGCAGATCGCTGATTACCAATAAACGTAAAGGTCGGGAGAGCCTACCGGTATGCCATGGGTAAACGGTCAGCGCACGCAAGCGGATTCCCCTTTCTGCTCCGGTGGCGGCGGAACGGTCATAAAATTGTACCATACCCGATGTGGATTAACAAACCTTTTCTCGGCGGAAAAGCCGGAACGAAAACGGAGCGGCCGATGTTGCAGCCGCTCCGTCAGATGTTGTGCTTTAGTCTGCCAGACGGTCTTTATACGTCTTGGCGTTGGCATCCTTGATCCACTGATCCAGCGTGGTCTGGTACAGATCGTCTTGTTTCGTTTTCAGTACGTCCGCGCTTACGGCGTCCTTAACTTCATCAAGCGGTACGGCACCCTCGGTGATGTCGCTGACATATTTCACAATATGAATGCCGTATTGTGTCTGGAACGGTTCGGAGACGTCGCCGACTTTGACGAGGGTCATGGCGGCGGTGGTGAACTCTTCCACATAGTTGGTGTCGCCCGCGCATACCGGGTAGCCGTTCGTCTTGCCCGGCTCGTTCTGCATGCCGGTATCTTCGCCGTATTCAGCCATCAGCGCGTCAAAGTCTTCACCTGCCGCAAGCTTGGTTTTCACTTCGTCCACCTTGGGCTGGATAGCGGCGTATGCTTTGGTCTTCGCGGCGTCAAGCTGCTTGGTCAGATCGGCGATATCCGCTTCAAGCTGGGTTTTTGCTTCGGTCAGCGATGCGCGGCTTGCCGCCTGGTCGGCGGTATCGGCCGTGGCATCCGTAGGCAGAGCGGCCAGCGAAGTGGTATTGGTATCCAGATCGCTCTGCTTGCTGGTGAGCTGGGTATTCAGATCGCTGATGGTTTTACTGTCCTCGTCGCTGAGCTTGATCAGAATGTTCTTCACATAGCGGTAACCGGCGGGACGGTAATAGATGGTGGTTCCGTTGCTGACGTCCGTACCGAATTGAGACAGGTTCTGGGCGTAACTGCTCTGCGCGGCGGTCACTTTGCTGTTATAATCTGCCGTGATATCGTCGTCGGACACGGTTACATCCTTTACGACGGAATCTTTGAGCTTCTCTTCGGCCTTGGTGCTCTTCTGGCTGGCAAGCAGAGCATCTTTACTGGAGTAGCCGAGTTCAAGCATCTTCGCTTCAACGGCTTTGTCCAAATCATCACCGGTCAGTGTCGTATCGGCGAAATAATTCTTCTTTACAGACGCGAGATTGTCGCTGTAGGATTGATCCACAGCAGTTTGCATGGTGGCGAGCTCTTCATCCGTGAAAGTGTCGAAGCCCAGCTCTTTTTCCTTCTGCTCGATCACAGCCTGTTGTACAAGGGCTTTGATGGCCGAATCCTGCGCATTGGAGATCGTATCTTTGTCAGTTGCGTCGAAGGTCATGCCATACATGCTGTACATATAGGACTGATAGTTCAGCGTACTTTCAACGGCTTGCTGCACTTCCGCCTTGGTATAAGTTTTCCCTGCCACGTCGATAATTACCGTTTGCGCGTCGACGGCCGCGTCCTTTTCGATGAGGCTGCAGCTTGTGCTGAGCACCAGCGCGGCAATCATCAGAAATGCCAGAAAGATACGCTTGCGCATGTTTTTGGTCTCCCCTATCGTTCCTAAGTATTCCAGTAGCTTCGACCATTATAACCGATTCTTCCCTGCACGGCAAGACGTTATTCTTCAATTCACGTTTTATTCACGGGTCAGGCGGTATTGATTATTTGAGAAGGAAGGGGGTATAATGCCTTGGGAAATTCTACGAAAAGGCGTGATCGCATGAGCGCCCCGCATATCCGGGATTATTATGGCAAACGGGTGCATATGATCGGCATTGGCGGAAGCAGCATGAGCGGGCTGGCGCGGATGCTGCTGGCTCACGGCTGCGCACTAACCGGCAGCGACAACCTGGAAACCTATGCGACCTCTGCTCTGCGGGAGATGGGCGTACCTGTAAAAATCGGCCATAAACCGGAGAACGTTCACGGCGCCGATCTGGTTGTGTATACCGTGGCCGTACTGCCAGACAACCCGGAACGTGTGGAAGCTGTGAAGCTGGGCCTGCCCATGCTGGAACGCGCGACTTTGCTGGGACAGCTGATGGAAGGCTGTAAAACCGCCGTAGGCGTATGCGGTACGCATGGGAAAACGTCCACAACTTCGATGCTGGCGCAAGCGCTGGTGGAAGCGGGTACCGATCCTACAGTGCATATTGGCGGCTCGCTGGACTTCATCGGCGGCAGTACGCGAATTGGCGGCGGCGATGTCTTCTTAACCGAGGCATGTGAATTTAACGCCAGCTTTTTACATTTGCGGCCCACGGTGGCTGTCGTGACGAACATTGAGGAAGATCATCTGGATTTTTATCAGGATATAGATGATATCCAGCGTGCGTTTGGCAAGTTTCTGGCCCTGCTGCCGCCGGATGGGTATGCCGTGGGCAACGGGGATGACCCGCGGGTAACGGCGCTGCTGAATCAGCTGTCATGTCATACCGTTACCTTCGGCATGGGGGAACATTGCGACTGGCAGCCCATGAACCTCACCTACGACGCCGTGGGGCACGGCAGTTTTGATCCGGCACTGAACGGAGTGCCGGCAGGCCATGTAACCCTGCGGGTGGCGGGTTTCTTCCATGTTTATAACGCGCTGGCGACAGTGGCGTGCGCCTGCGCGCTGGGGGCCGATCCGGAAGCGGTTTGCGCCGCGCTTAGGGATTTTGCGGGTGCGCATCGCCGTTTTGAACTGACGGGCGAGATCGGTGGGGTCAAGCTGTACCATGATTACGGTCATAATCCCACGGAAATGCGCAATGTGCTTTCCGTGGCAAAAATGCAACCCCATAACCGTCTCTGGGCTGTAATGCAACCGCATACCTACAGTCGGGTAAAGCGATTATTCGCGGATTACCTCACCTGTACCGCGGAAGCAGACATCACGCTGGTAACGGATATTTACGCGGCGCGGGAGAAAGACCCCGGCGACATCAAAGCCGAACAGATTGTGGAAGGGATGCGGCAGAAGGGCCTGAACGCGGTGCATACCGCCTCCTTTAACGACACGGAACGTTATCTGCGGGAACACTGGCAGCCTGGAGATATTGTGCTCACGATGGGCTGCGGAAACATCAATCAGCTGAACGACCAGATGAACCGACACGAAGCCGGACGGGCGGATGAGTCGGCCCGCTGATCAACATTTTAACGCGCGCCCCCGCCGGGCATCAGGCTGACAGTCCGGCGGGGCGGCGTTTTGTTTTACGGGTGGTCAAACTGGGATGGATAGGGTATAATGAAACTGCTTAAGTGCTACGTCAATCTATACACCGGGAGGTTCCGCAATGCTCAAACGGACGATCTGCCTTGTCTGCTGTGCCGTACTTGCGCTGCTTTTACCCATTGGAGCGCTCGCGGACGATACGTTTTCCATGGCTGGTTTCGATGGGGACAGCAGCAATCATGTATGGAACAATAACGCCTTTTTCACCCGGATGCAGGATCGCACCGGCGTGAGTTTCACCTTTACGGAGTATACGGATTTTACCAAGTGGCAGGCGGCCAAGCAGGCGATGGCTACCGGTGGAGAACTGCCCAACGTGCTGTTTAAAGCCGAACTGACAACGCGGGAACAGATCGAGTATTCCCAGAACGGAATGCTGATTGACCTGAAACCCCTGCTGGAAAAGAACGCGCCGAACCTGTGGGCGCTTCTTCAGGCACACCCGGACTGGATGAAAGCGATTACCCTTCCGGATGGTAAGATTGTGGCGCTTCCCTCCATTACCCCGCTCAACACGCAAAACGCCATGTGGATTAACCGCCAATGGCTGGAAACGCTGCATCTGGACGCGCCGACCGATTGGGACAGCCTTGTAAAGGTATTACAGGCCTTTAAGGACAAAGACCCGAACGGTAACGGGAAAGCCGATGAGATTCCGCTGGCGTTTCTGGGCAGCTGGGACCTCAAGTTTATGGCCCATGCTGTCGGACTGGTCGCCAACGATTATAACATCTATCTCGACGATGCCGGAACCGTGCACTTTATGCCTGAGGAAGACGCCTATATCGACCTGATCCGGAAACTGTCGGCCTTGAATGCCGAAGGGCTGATGGATCCGAACGGATTTTCCACCGCAGATACGCTGCGTGCGGTGACCGACACCAAAGCAACGCCGACCTATGGCCTTTTCTTCGGGCCAAACCCAATGAACCTGCTTCCTTATACGCTGGGCCAGCAATATGAACTGCTGATGCCGCTGACCGCTAATGGCAAGCAAGTTTACCGCGACCTGACCGGCCCTGTGCTGCGCGGCGCTTTTGCCATCACCTCATCCTGTACCGATCCGGCCCGTATGCTGCAGTGGGTGGACACGCTTTACGGCGAAGACGGGGCGGTAGAAGCGATGGCCGGTCTGCCGGATAAGGACTATACCCTGAACGCGGACAACACCTGGGATTATGTGGGCGGGGAAGACAATTCCAATTATGTACTCTATGACCTGAGCGTGTACGACACGGGAACAATGCCCTGGCTGTTTCCGCAGGATTTTTACAACCGCTATAACAATGAGGAACTGCGCACCGTGAACCAGGCACTGCAGGCATTGCAGGGGACGCTGGTCACGCCGTTCCCCACGGAATATACCCTGACCCCTGCGCAGGAAGACGAAATCGCACCTTTGCAGAACACGCTGGGACGATATGTGGATGAAAGCCTGGCCAAGTTCGTACTGGGTGAGTGGGATGCTTCTTCCGACACGGCGATCGCTGCGTACCGCGAGGGCCTGGCTCAAAACGGAAGGGACGCGCTTGTCACCTTCTGGCAACAGATTGCCGATACCCTTGACAATTGAAAAGCGAAGCACCTATTTTGCGTGAAGGATGGCGGAAGTCTCATGAAACAATACGCCCAGATGATCCGGCTTTTAAAAACTCCTGACGTAATGAAGCGGCTCACCCATCTCTACGGCCAGCGCGACGGAATGCTGGTGCAGCAGACCATGCGGTATACGCATATCCTGAAACGGCATGAAGAAGCTTTTAACGTAGATGGACCGGTGTTGCTGATCAGCGCGCCCGGCCGAACGGAAATCGGTGGCAACCACACCGATCACAATCGGGGCAAGGTGCTGGCCGCGGCTGTGAACTTGGATACGCTGGCCGCGGTAAGCCGGCGCGCCGACCGCACGGTGCACATCCACAGCGAAGGGTACGAACCGATTACGCTGTCTCTTCAGGATGTGGAGGTTGTGGAGGAAGAAAAGGGTACGACGGCAGCACTGGTGCGCGGCGTGGCCAAGCGGATGACCGACGAAGGGTTCGCGGTGGGCGGCTTTGATGCTTCTGTATCTTCAACGGTCCGTTCAGGCAGCGGTCTAAGCTCCTCCGCGGCGTTTGAAGTGCTACTGTGCGCCATCTTCGACGCGCTGTATAACGGCATGCGCATGGACTCGGTGAAACGGGCGAAAATCTCGCAGTATGCGGAGAATGTGTATTTCGGCAAGCCCAGCGGACTGATGGATCAGATGGCGTCCAGCATGGGCGGACTTACCTATATTGATTTTAAGTATGACGAACCGCATATCCAGAGCATCGCATATGACTTCGCGGCGAAGGGGTACGCGCTTACGGTGGTAAACACCGGCGGAAGCCACGATGACCTGACAGCGTTATACTCCGCGATTCCTCAGGAAATGCGTCAGGTTGCAGAGTGCTTTGGGGAAACTTATTTGCGCCGTGTACGGCCGGAACAGTTTATGCAAAATATCCCTATGATCCGTGAGAAGCTGGGCGCCGACAAAGCGGATCGCGCGATCCTTCGCGCAGCGCACTATTTTGATGAAAACGCCCGGGTGACCGATATGGCGGATGCTCTGCGGGCCGATAACCTGCCGCTGTTCCTGCAAGATGTGATTGAAAGCGGCCAGAGCAGCGCGATGTATCTGCAAAACATCTTTGCTTCCAACCAATCCGAAGAGGTTGCGCTCGCCCTGATGCTGGCGGATCGGAAACTGAAGGGAAAGGGTGCGTGGCGGGTACACGGTGGCGGCTTTGCGGGAACGACCCTCAACTTCGTGCCGCAAAAGGAACTGGATGGCTTTGTGAAGGATATGAACGCGGTCTTTGGCGAATACTGCTGCGAAGTGCTGGACATCCGACCGGAGGGCGCGGCGGTGATTGACCTGTTGGGCGCATGACGGTAATCCATGCGTTGACAGACAACGGCAACCGTGCTATGATGCACCCGAGAAACCCAATGGCTTCTTCGGGGCAGGGTGAGAATCCCTACCGGCGGTACAGCCCGCGAACTGGGGCGAATTGATTGCTTCAGCCGATTCGGTGAAATTCCGAAGCCGACGGTGAACGGCGTAAGCCGTATAGTCCGGATGAGAGAAGAGCAGCCTTCCGCTGTGAGGTGTTGCCCCTGATGCTGAAACCATCGGGGGCAATTTCTATCATTAAGGGAGGGGTTCCTGATGACCGGAACGGGAAAGCAAACCATGAACACGCGTAAGTTGGCGACGATCGCCATACTTGCCGCAATCGCAAGCGTACTGTATATCCTGGAGATACCGATAGTCCTGTTTTACAAGCTGGATTTCAGCAATTTGCCGGTGCTGCTGGGCACGTTCTCTATGGGGCCTGTGGCGGGTACGCTGATCCTGTTGATTAAAAGCTCGCTGGGTCTGCTGCACACGACCTCGCAAGGGGTCGGGGAGCTTGCGGATTTTCTGATGGGACTTGCGATGCTGTTACCCGCGGGGTTTTTCTACCGTGCGGATAAAAGTCGCCGCGGCGCATTGCTGGGTATGGTCGTAGGCGGTTTGTGCGCGACGGTTGCCGGGGTGCTTACCAATGTGTACATTTTGATTCCGTTTTATGCGGTTGCCTACGGAATGCCGGTGGAACAGATACTGGCCATGGGGCAGAGCCTGATCCCCAGCCTGGACACAATCTGGAAATTTGTTCTGGTCATCACCGCACCGTTTAACCTGCTGAAATGGACAGCCATCAGCGTTGCGGGGTGGTTCCTGTACAAGCCGCTGTCGCCGTTGCTGCACGGCCGCAATCATTCAACGACGAGGTAGAGAAAACAACGGATCAATGGATCGGAGTACGGGCTGCGACTCGGCATCATGGTTGGAAAAGAGGGAGTGCCATGGTCATCACGCATTCTGCCGCGGAAACGCGGGCGTTCGGCGCGCGGCTGGCCCAACAGTTGCAGGCGGGAGACGTGCTGCTGCTGGAGGGGGACCTCGGCGCGGGAAAAAGCGAGTTGACACGGGGGATTGCGCGCGGATTAGGCGTGACCGGTTATGTGACCAGCCCAAGCTTTACCGTCTTGCAGGTATATGAAGAGGGGCGGCTGAAACTGTTTCATTTTGACTGGTACCGGCTAAGCAGCGTAAACGAACTGTATGAGCTGGCTCTGGACGAATACCTGTATGATGACGGTGTTTCCGTGGTGGAATGGCCGGACGTGGCGCGGGAGGCAATCCCGGAAAAGCATCTTCGCATTGCGGTGAAAGTGCTGGGGGAAAGCGACCGGGGATTCACGCTTCTCCCTACGGGCGGATTCCATGCGCTGGATGAGAACGCTTTGGAGGCGGAACAATGAAAATACTGGCTCTGGACACCTCCGGCCCCGTTTGCGGTGTGGCCGTTACGGCGAACGGACAGGTGCTTTACGAGGGCGCGGCGGTGAACCGGATGACGCACTCCGTGAACCTGATGCCAATGGTTGACGAGGCTTTGCTGCGTGCAGGGGTTAAGGTGGCGGAGATCGACCTGTTGGCTGCGGTGGTAGGCCCCGGATCGTTTACCGGAGTGCGGATCGGTGTGAGCACTGTAAAGGGCATAGCTCACGGCCTGCGCAAGCCCTGTGTGGGTGTGGACGCGCTGGAGGCGCTGGCGGCAGGCGCGGGGGACGGTCAGGCCCTTTTATGCCCCATTCAGGATGCGCGTGCAGGGCAGGTATACGGGGCCGTGTTCACAGCGGGGATGCCGCCCGTGCGGAAACTGCCGGACGAGGCTGAAAAGTTGGAAATTTTTCTTGCCCACGCGATAGCGCAGGCGACGGACGGGCAACCCCTGTGCTTTATTGGGGACGGAGTGGGCCGGTACCGCGCGGCCATCGAGGATCAGCTGGGGGAACGCGCGGTTTTTCCGCCAGCGCATCTGAGCTATCTTCGGCCCGCGGCGGTCGCGCTGCTGGCGGAGGCGCATATGGAGGAACAGACGGATTATCTGGGGCTGATGCCCCGTTACCTTCGCGCCCCGCAGGCGGAACGCGCCCGCGCAGCAAAACAGAAGGCGGAACAGGCATGAACATCCGTCGTATGACCCTTGCGGACGTGGAGGCTGTGCAGGCCATCGAGCAGGCGACCTTTGCCATGCCGTGGTCCCTGCAAAGCTTCCGGGATGAGATGGAACGAAACGCCTGCGCGCGTTACCTGGTTGCGGAAGACAACGGACAGGTGATCGGTTACGCGGGCGCGTGGATGATCTTTGAGGAAGCGCACATTACCAACGTGGCGGTGGAGAAAAGCCGGCGCGGGCAGGGCATCGGGCGCGCGCTGATGGTCGCGCTGATGCAATACGCCGCCAACCTGGGTGTGCAGTATATGACGCTGGAAGTTCGCCGCAGTAACCTGACGGCGCAGGCATTGTATCAAAGCCTGGGCTTTATGCAGCTGTCCGTGCGGAAACATTATTACGAGGACAACGGCGAGGACGCGTTGCTGATGGTATGCGACCACATGCCGCCCGCAGATGAGGAGTTTACGGAAAACGGGGAACTACCGACGGAAGAAGCCCCTGAAGTTTAGAAGATAACGAACATCAGCCCGAGGCGAATGCCCGGGCTGATTCGTATGTTTACGGGTAAATGGTACAAGTCAAAGCCTGCTGAGGAAAACTCCGCCTGTATGGTTGGCTAACGTTGCAGAGAAAACCCGCCCGTATACTCCTCCGCCATAACGCAGCGCCTTTCCACACAGTCGCATGTCCGATCAGTTGCAGACCGTCTGGTATTTCACCCATGTGAATCGCATGCCGTCATTACTTTTTCTCTGCTCCGAAGATGAAAAACTCGCATTCCAGCCGCCCGTTATACAACCTGCGTTTCTGGTCGGCACGGCGGCCGAAGAACCGCTCAAATGCCGGGTCAGAGGCGATTACGCCCATTTTCCAGCCGGGATGGCGCTTCAGCAGCAGGCCCAGCTCCCGATAGAGCGCGCGGCAGCTTTCCTGATCGCCGAGACGTTCGCCATAGGGCGGGTTGCAAAGGAAAACCCCTTCCGGCTGCGGGAGCTGTAAACGCCGCAAATCTTCGGCTTCGGTGGGAATACGATATTCAAAGCCCGCCTGACGGATGTGCTTTTCACAAAGCGCGAGCGCGTCGGCGTCGATGTCGCTGCCGCCGATGTCAAAAGCTGTTTCCGGCTGATACGCGGCCTGCGCTTCCTGCCGGAGCCGCTTCATCTCATCCTTTGGCATAAAAGTATACTGGTCGCAGGCAAAATCGCGCATCAGGCCCGGGGCGCGGCGGGTGGCAAGCATCGCGGCTTCCACCAGCAGGGTGCCCGTGCCGCAGCAGGGGTCATACAGGGGCAGCTCCGGCCGCCAGGGAGACAACATTACCAGCGCGGCCGCGAGCGTTTCCCTTAGCGGCGCTTCCCCGTTCCAGGTGCGATAGCCGCGTCGGTTCAACGCGTCGCCGCTCAGGTCCAGTGTAACGCGAAGATGGTCGTTGCGCAACGCGATCTCGATGGGGTAGGGTACGCCTGTTTCCGGCAGCGAAGAGACCTTCAGCCGTTCCAGCAGGCGGTTCACAATCGCCTTTTTAGCCACCGCCTGACAGTCCCGCACACTCATCAGGCGGCTGCGGACACATTTGCCGGATACTGGGATGGCCGCGTCCTGCGGCAGCAGCTTTTCCCACGCGATCCCGGATACCGCCTGAAAAAGGTCCTCAAAGGTAGTCGCCTCACACTCGCAAAGCACTATTAGCACCCGGTCCGCCGTACGCAGCCAGAGGTTGGCGCGATAGGCGTCCGCAAGCGTGCCGTTAAACCGCGCGCCGCCCTGCTCCGCTTTCGCGGAGATGCCCATGTGGCGCAGTTCCGACGCCGTTATGCCTTCCAGCCCGAAGGCTGCCGATGCGATCAAAGGATAATCCAATCCAAATCCACTCCTGTCCCGATCATTGTACGGGCAGGCGACCGAAAAGTAAATAACTTTTCAAGCGCGGGTTTTTCGTGTAGAATAGAGAAACGGACTAGGCAAGGAGGCGTTTCCATGAAACGAATCTTTCTGATCGTGCTGGACAGCGTCGGCGCGGGCGCGCTGCCGGACGCGGCGCAATACGGCGACGTCGGCGCGAGCACGCTGGAGCATACGATTCTCTCGGCACATCCCAAACTGCCCAATTTAACCAGAATGGGTTTCGGCTATATCCCGACGGTGCCCTGCGAAAAGCCTGCGGACGCCAAAGGCGCGGTAGGCCGCGCGACCGAGCGCAGCGCGGGAAAAGATACGACCACCGGGCACTGGGAAATGACCGGCGTTACCCTGACCAAAGCGTTCCCGACCTATCCCAACGGTTTTCCGCGGGAGGTAATCGACGCGTTCGAGAAGGCCATTGGGCGTAAAACGCTGGGAAATTACGCCTCCAGCGGTACGGTCATCCTGGATGAGCTGGGCGAGGAACACCTGAAAACCGGGTATCCGATCGTGTATACCTCGGCGGACAGCGTGTTCCAGATTGCCTGCAACGAGCAGATCATCCCGGTGGAAACCCTGTATGAATGGTGCCGTATCGCGCGCGGAATCCTCCAGGGCGAACACGCGGTGGGTCGCGTGATTGCGCGCCCGTTTGTGGGCGACCACAAAGGCGGTTTTACCCGCACCCCGAGGCGTGAGGATTTCAGCCTGCCGCCTACGGGCCGTACCGTGCTGGATGCGCTGCACGAGCGTGGTGTTTTCACCATGGGTATCGGCAAGATCGGCGATATTTTCTGCCAGCGCGGTTTGCAGGAAAGCGTGCATACCGCGGGGAACCCCGCCTGCATCGACCTGTGGCTAAAAACGATGAAACGTGACTTTACCGGCCTCGTGTTTGTAAATCTGGTGGATTTTGACATGGTGTACGGCCATCGCCGGGATGTGCAGGGGTACGCCGACGCGTTGGCGGCGTTTGACGAAAAACTGGGCGAAGCCATGAAACTGGCGCGGCCGGGCGACCTGATTCTGATTGACGCGGATCACGGCTGCGACCCTACATTCAAAGGCACCGACCACACCCGCGAATACATCCCGATTGTGGCCTGGTCCCCGGAGATGACGGGGCTAACACTGCTGGGCGACCGGAAGACCTACGCGGATATTGCCGCGACCATTGCGGAGCTGTTCGATTTACCCGACCGGTTCGGGGCGGAGTCCTTCGCGGCGCAACTGATAAAAGCATAAGGAGGCGGCTGAGTATGGGTATAAAGAGTTATCTGGAAGATATTGAGGCGGCGGCCAAAGCGATTGAGAAAAAGTGTGGTAAAGCGGACATCGCGGTGGTGTTGGGCAGCGGACTGGGTGACTACGCCGAAGCGCTGACGGACGCGGAACATTTGGACTATAAGGACATCCCGCATTTTCCCGTTTCCACGGTGCCCGGTCATAAAGGCCGCTGGCACACGGGCATGCTGCATGGCAAACGCGTATGCATGATGCAGGGGCGCTTTCACGCGTACGAGGGATACGACATGCGTGATGTGACCATGCCTGTGCGCGTGATGCAGAAGCTGGGGGTAAAAACCCTGATCGTTACTAATGCGGCAGGCGGCGTGAACCTGAACTTCCACGCGGGCGACCTGATGCTGATTAACGACGTCATCAATCTTTCCGGGAAAAACCCGCTGACCGGCCCCAATCTGGATGACTTCGGCCCGCGTTTTCCGGACATGAGCCGCGCGCTGGACAGGGACTATCAGGCGCTTGCGCTGGCTACTGCGGAGAAGCTGAACATCCCCCTGCAGCAGGGCGTGTACTGCTGGCTGAACGGCCCCACGTTTGAGACACCCGCCGAAATCCGCATGGTGCGCACGCTGGGTGCGGACGCGGTGGGGATGAGCACCGTTCCGGAAATTATCGTGGCGCGGCACGGCGGGATGCGTGTGCTGGGCGTAAGCTGCATTACCAACATGGCTGCGGGTGTGCTGGACCAGCCCCTGAACCATGAGGAAGTCATGGCGATGGGCGATAAGGTGCAGGGCACTTTCCGCGCGCTGCTGGACGGCGTGATCGAAGCGATGTAAGGTTTCGGCCCGCTTTCGCGACGGGCTGTAAAACTTGATTATACACAGGAAACGAGGTACTGCTGTGGGCATCATTTCCCGTTTGCAAGCGTGGTGGTCGTGGCTGACCACCGACCCGGTCGGATTTATTATTTACATGGTCTATTTCGCGGTGGCCGTACTGCTGACCCTGATGTTGCATGAGATCGCGCACGGCTACGTGGCCTACCGTTGTGGCGATCCGACGGCGAAAATGCTGGGTCGCCTGACTCTGGACCCCCGCAAGCATCTGGACCCCATCGGTACCATTTGCCTGGTGCTGTTCGGCTTTGGCTGGGCGAAACCCGTGCCTGTCAATCCCCGCAATTTTCGCGGCAATTACCGTCGGGATGATTTTCTGGTATCCATTGCAGGCGTGGTGACCAATCTCACACTGTTTATCGTTTCCCTGTTTCTGGCGTCACTGATTAACCCGTTGCTGTGGAAGCCGGAAGTGATACAGGCCAACGGGGGCGCGTCGGCCTTCCTATCCTCCGGCGGGGTGGGGTATTCCATTTTGCTCAGCGGCTCCGGGGCTAACTTTTCCCAGTATATGCTGCATCCCTGGCTGATGCACGTGCAGCGTTTTCTGCTGCTGTTCTCCACTATGAACGTGGGTATTGCGGTGTTTAACCTGCTGCCTATTCCGCCGCTGGATGGTTTTCATGTACTGAATGACCTGATCCTGAAGGGAAAACTGACGATGAACCGCCAGTTCTTTCAGGGCGCGCAGATTGTGCTGTTGCTGCTGGTGTTTTCCGGCGCGCTGAATACGGTGCTGTCTGTGGTGACAAACGCTGTAGAAAGCGGCGTACTCAACCTGTTCCTGCTATTGGAAGGGGCGGCGTAATGGCGGTTTATATCCGGCTGAAACAGTTCGACGGGCCGCTGGACCTGTTACTGCACCTGATCGGCAAGGCGAAAATCGACATCAGGGACATTTTCGTGAGCCAGATTACGGAGCAGTTTATCGAAGCGGTGCAGAACGCGCCGGATTTTGACCCCGAAGAGGCCAGCGAATTTATCGCAATGGCCGCAATGCTGGTGGAAATTAAGAGCCGCGCGCTTTTACCTCGGCCCCCCAAACCGGACGAGGAAGACCCCGAACAGATGCTGATTGACCGGCTGACTGCCTATAAACAGTTCAAAGAAAGCGCCGGGGCGATGGCGGAGTTTGAAAAAAGCGCCATGCAGGTGTTTGGCAAATTGCCGGAGGAAATTCCACTGCCGCCGCCCACGCTTGAGATTGACGGGCTTACGCTGGATGCGCTCTGGCAGGCGCTTTTACGCGTAGCCGAGCGTGCGCCCCGGGAGGAACAGGAAGCGGAGCTGGTTCCCCGCGATATCCGCCGGGATTGCTACACCGTGGAAGGCTGCATGAAGACCATCCAGCACCGCCTGAAAAACGGAGCGACCCGGTTTGACGAGCTGTTTCACGCCGCGCCCGACCGCGAGGAAATCGTGACCCTGTTTATCGCATTGTTGGAGCTGCTGCGACTGGGCAGGGCTTATGTTACGCAGAACGGAACCTTCGAGCCGATTATCCTGCATCCGGGGAGGAAGAAAACCGTTGGAACCGATTGAAGCGTCCCACGCTATCGAAGCCATCCTGTATGTTTCTGGAGACGCCGTTACCGTGCCGGCCTTATCGCTGGCCCTTGGGTTAACCGAGCTGGAAACGCTGAACGCGGTGGACCTGCTGCAAAGGGAATACGAAAGCCAGACCCGCGGTATCACCCTGAAACGCTACGGCGACCACCTGAAGTTGGAAACCCGCGCGGAATACGCGCCCTACGTGGAACGGATGCTGCAACCGGTGCAGCGCCAATCCCTCAGCCAGGCGGCCCTGGAAACGCTGGCAGTGATTGCTTACCGCCAGCCCGCCACCAAAGGGATGGTGGAGCAGGTGCGCGGGGTGAAGTGCGATTACTCCGTACAGTCACTCCTCAATAAAGGGCTGATTAAAGAGGTGGGCCGCAAGGAAGCGCTGGGCCGACCCATACTGTACGGCACGACAGACAAGTTTTTGGAACATTTCGGCATCAGCGACATCCGGGAGTTGCCGCCTTTGCCCGATCCCCGGGAAGCCGGGCCGGAAGAAACCGAAGAGCCCCTTGTCCCATAAAGGACAGGGGGTTTCGCATCTGTCAATGCGACCAAAGGGTTAGAGAACCCTTTGGAATCTGCTTTACGCGCCTGTGGGCGCACGGGACAGGAACGCCATACCTGCGGGTATGGGCAGGGGCTTTCCGCTCGCGCGGGGCGCTAGGAGCGCCCCTTTGGGGAAGGGATTTGCGATCCCCTCCCCAACCTTCCCCCGGGGGGTTGCACCTGCGGGTGTGCGGGGCAGGAGCCATGCCAGCGGGCATGGGCAGGGGCTTTCCGCTCGCCCCTGCATCCTTCGGAATCGCCTTTTTACACGGCGGGCTACGCAGCAGGGGTCGCTCTCGGAGTACGGGATAGTCGTCCGCTGCTACCTTCGGTAGCGCGACCGACAAGCCCATCCACCCATCGAGCGACCCCTGCCGCGCCCGCCTGCTGGTATTCAGGCGATGGACAAAAATACGGCCCGGAGAATCATGTACTCCTGTTTTTCTTTCTCCGTTCTTTTCGTACACACATAGTTGTTGTGTGGGGAAAAACGAAATGTTCTCTTTCCCGTTTCCCCGTTTTCGGTCGAGTATAATCAAGTTCGCAATTTCATAAAGTAATGGCAAAGCCATTGGTACTCCGCTAGAATGAATGATGTCTAGGCATTCAAAGAGGAGGAGCAAACCAATGGCCAAGAAAAACGATACCAC
>JAEWYP010000022.1 GCA_023395615.1 Bacillota bacterium | reverse complement strand
AGGGTGAGCAGGCTGCTCCACACGTAGCAATCCGTACCGTTATAACGGATGGCGGACCAGTTGCGGGTTTCTCCCTTTGCGTCGGTCACATCCACCGTAGAATAAACCCATACGTAGGTGTTGCTGGCGACGTTGGCAAACGCCTTGGCACTGTCGGTACTGGTCTGAGTGCGGAAATTGGCGGTATCATTGGTCTTTGCATATAGGTTGACCGCTACGGGTACCGGCGCGGGGGTTTCCGCGGGGGGTTGGGTCTGCGTATCCGGAGCGGTTGAGGGCGCTTCGGAAGGCGCTTCCGTCGTAGCGCCGGTCGTCGGGGCTTCGGTCACCGGGGTTTCGGTTGCTGGGGACTCGGTAGGGGCTTCTGCTTTGGTAAAATAGAACGTCACGCTTGCAGGGGTTGCCGTACCGTTCTGGTCTACCGCGATGTAGGTGCCATCGTCTCCCTGCAGGGTATACCCTTCGGGGATTACGCCCGGATCGACCGTAACCACGTTATCTGCGTTATAGTACGCGGTAAACGTGGTGGAATAAAGAACGATGGAATTGTCGTTCGCGTCCACATACTGCACGGGTACGCTCACGGGCGGTACTTCCGGCGGAATCGGGGCGGCGGAAACGTACAGATTATACGTCGCTGTCGATACGCCGTCCTGATAGGCGGTGATCACCGTGGGTATGCCCGTATAGTCTACCGTGTTCGGGTCCGCGGTGATGGCGGTGCCGTCGGCGGGGGTAAAGGTGTTGCCGGGGTTAGCCTGGCTGGGCAGAACGCTCAGCGTAATGGGAAACGAAAACGCTTCGGCGGGCAGCGTTGCCCAAAAGGCATAGCCGATCGCGTCCTTGGTGGGGGTGGCCGCAACGGGGGTGGGCGCGCCATCCTGCGTAGTCTGGTATGTAACCGTCACAGTAGGCAGCATAACGGTCTCGTCCTGCGTAAGGGCGAGGGCGGGCAGCGCCGTCTGCGTCAGCAGCAACAGCAAGCCGATGATCCAGGCCGCGATACGGCGAAACGTGGATGCGGCATGATACTTCATAGGAGTTCCTCCTTTTCCCAAAGGGCAGCAAAATGGGTGCAAATACGCTTTGGATGGCACCATTGTAACGGGTTAGTAATGAATTGTCAAGGCGAAGAAACACGCGTACAAGCGGGTTTGAGCGCCGGATGGCAATTTGCGGAAGAAAAAATGTTACGAATGTTTTTCGAGGCGCAAGGGTTCCTGAGGAGGCGTGTAGAATAAAGTAAGCAACCCTTTTTCAGGAGGCGACGGTGATGACCAATCCGACTGGTGAACCCGCCCTGGGCAGCGATGCCGGGATCCGGGAAATTCCTTTATCCGACGAGGTGGTGTTTCGCGGCGCGCTGATCGACGTGAGCCACATGCAGGTTCGGCTGCCAAACGGTAGGCAGGCCCTGCGCGAGGTGGTGCGTCACAAGGGCGCGGCGGCGATCGTGCCGGTGGATCGGGATGGGATGGTCACGCTGGTGCGTCAGCACCGTGTGGTGGTAGATCGTGTTACGCTGGAGATTCCCGCCGGAAAGCTGGACCATGTCGGGGAGGACCCGCTGGATTGCGCCCGTCGGGAACTGGAGGAAGAAACCGGATTGCATGCGGAGCGGTTCGAGCTGCTTTGCCCCATGCTGACAAGCCCGGGTTTCTGCACCGAGCAGGTGAGGATCTACCTGGCCACGGGTCTAAGCGAACACCATGCTCACCTGGACGATGATGAATTCCTCAATGTGGTGCGTATGCCGCTGGCGGAGGCCGTGGCCCATGTGTTGAGCGGGGAGTTTTACGATGGCAAAACCGCGCTTGGGCTTTCACTGGCATGGCTGAAGCTGAAGGAAGCTGCTCCCGTGGCTTGTGAGAACCCTACGACTACATAACGTGCCAGCGTCGCGTTTGCATCCCGTAAATATGGAAAATACAGGCGAAGCCCATTTCGCCGCAGGGAGGACGTTATGCCGATGGAAACCCGCAGAACGCGCCGGGGGCTGACCGCCTACGGAGTCCTGATGTCTTTGCTGTTCGCCCTGCTGGCGCTTGGCCTGGCTGTGCTTGCGATGGGCATTCTGTACGGCGCGCCGCCCCTGCCGGGCGCCGTGCTGCTGTAACCTGTGCTCCGCCGACGGAACCCCCTATTTTCAAACAGAAAGAAGCCGCCGACCCATGCTGATTGAAGCCGACCTCTTCGCACACCTGCCCACCCTGCAAACGCAGAGGCTGACCCTGCGGCCCGCGCGCATGACGGACGCGCGGGATATGTATGAATACTCCCGTGACCCGGAGGTAGCGCGCCATGTGCTGTGGGATCCGCACGCCTCCATCCACCAGACGCGGTGGTACCTCCGCAACCTGATCCGCCAGTATCGCACGGGGCAGCCCGGCACCTTTGTAATCGAGCTGACGGAAGAGCAAAAGGTGATCGGCACCATCGGCCTGATGTGGATGCAGCGGGAGAACCGGTCGGCGGAAGTGGGCTACAGCCTCAGCCGTGCGTACTGGAACCGGGGGCTGATGACCGAAGCGCTTCGGGAGATGCTGCGTTTCTGCTTTGACACCCTGTGCCTGAACCGTGTGGAAGCCCAGCATGAAACCGACAACCCCGCCAGCGGGGCGGTGATGCGCCACGCGGGCATGCGGCACGAAGGGCTGCTGCGCCAGCGCATTTACAACAAGGGGCGCTATGTGGACGTGGAATTATATGCGATTCTTCGCAGCGACTACGCCTGCAGGACCGATTAGGAGGGCCTATGTACCATCCCCCGGAGAATCCGAAAACGAAACGCCCGGCGCGAAAGCGCGCTGCGGCGGTGCTGTGTCTGTGTGCGCTGGCGTTTTTGCTTACAGCCTGTTCCGGCGATAAAAGCACGGCGTACAACCGCGCGATCAGCGTGTTTGCCTCCGGCGATTACGCCGCGGCGGCCGACGCGTTTGACAAGCTGGGTGAATATCAGCAGGCGGTCACCTACGCCGCCTATTCTCACGGGCTGGTGTTTTACGACAAAGGGGATTATGCCTCGGCGGAGCCCTATTTTGAAAAGACGCAGGATTTTATGTTTGGCAGGCAACGCTATGCTTACTGCCACGCCAGCGTTTTACAGGAGGCGGGCACGTTTGGCGAAGCCGCTTCGGGGTTTGAAAATCTGGCGGACTTTGAGGATGCTGCCGTACGCGCGGCCTATTGCAGGGCCCGTGACGCGGAGAGCCGGCAGGATTACGAAACGGCACTGTTTGCCTACGGCGACGCGGGCGCGTATGCCGATGCGGCGGATCGCCTGAGCAACCTGCAAACGCAGGTGTATAAACATGCCAAAGAAATGAAAATGGATGGGGACTACGAGCAGGCGTTGAACTGGTACGCGCTGCTGGGTGATTATCTGGATGCGCAGGCCGAGGCCAAGGAATGCAAGGATTACTTCCGCGCTCAGCAGTACAACCAGGCGGAAGCCAGCGAGCAGAGCGGCGACCTGCAAAAGGCGTACGACCTGTTCAGCGGCCTGAGCGGCTACCGTGACGCGCAGGCCCGGGCGGACGAGGTGGCAAGCAAACTGGGTATCGACACAGGCGGGAGCGACGGTAACTGACACTTGCTGATCAATGCGGCAGGCCTCTCCCTGCCGTACTGTAGCCAGGAACATGAATAAATTGAACGGGGGCAGAGCGTTTCGCTCTGCCCCCGCTG
>JAEWYP010000101.1 GCA_023395615.1 Bacillota bacterium | reverse complement strand
TCTGGAGCTGATGACGCGATTCGAACGCGTGACCTCATCCTTACCAAGGATGTGCTCTACCGACTGAGCTACATCAGCCCATTTTTTGGGCAACGGTGATATAATACACGAACACGCCGTAAAATGCAAGACTCTTCGGCAATTTCCACGGAAAAAATGTGGGTCTGCTGCGCCATATGTTCCTTTTCTTCCTCTGAGAATTTGCGGATGGTTGGATCGGATGTTATAATAAAAACGAAGATTCAAGGTAGAATAAAACTGGTTTTGCTCTGTGCATTGATAGGAAATACCTTCCCAAAGCGCTTTGGATCTTCCAAGCGCAATGGTTTGTGTTTTACGAATCCATGGGTTACGAAAAACGCCGGAGGATGAAGGGTGATGACGCGGTGCTGTTTCAAGACCATTTTCATGACGGGCAATCCATTGCCATGGTGAATGCAACAGGCTTTTTACATATCCATGACAACTTTAAGAATTATACGCTTTTCCCCTGGCATTGCCATTCGTTTTATGAGCTGCAATATTATGTGGATCCCATTGACGGCAACGCTACCGGAACGGATCGGATGTTTAAGCTTTTTGCGCCTTTCCAGCCTCACTCCTGCGAGGATGAAGGCTACCGTTACTCCCTGATGGTACAGTTCAGCCAGCAGTTTATAAGGTTGAGCGTGCCTTCGCTCCCGGAGGGAGCAATGCTGCGTATGGCAGCCAGCAGTATCAGCACGGACAACATTCACCTTGCTAAAGAGGATCCGGCGGATCTGTTGCTGCGAAAAATGGCGGATGTTATTCCGGATTTCCATGATGGTTGCGACATTGAGGCAAATCACAGGTTATCGGTAGCCTGGCATACCCCCCTTCACGAGCTGCAACTCAACAGTACCCTGCTCCAGCTTCTGCTTTATCTGTTGGAGGCAGGGGTTATCGCGATTGTTTATGATGACATTATGAACCTGGGCTCTCATTTTCAGCACCTGGTTTCCCGGATCATTTCGTCTCCGGAAGAGCATCTCTCCATGTCCGAAGCGGCGGCACTGTCTCACATGAGTTATGGCGACTTCAGCCGAAATTTTAAAAACACAACAGGATACGGCTATTCCGAATTTTGTAATATGTCCCGTATTGGCCGTGCGGAAGAATTGCTTCGTTTTGAAGATATCAGCACCACAGAACTGGCCGAGCGGCTCAACTTTGGCTCTGTCAGTTACCTGAACCGCGTTTTTCTGCGCTTTACAGGGTTGACGCCGACGGCTTATAAAGCAATCTGTCATCATGAGCCGAGTAAAAAAGGACTATAATTCGGCAAAATCGAATATTGTTTGTGGTAATTTAAAGGCCGTATAATACATTTAATAGTGAGCTTTCTGAATATCAAAAAGAGAGCGTTTCACAAACTTCATCATCAAGGAGGAACTGTCTATGTGGAGAAAAATCGCAGCCCTTATGTTATCCTTAATCCTGGTTGCTTCCGTATGCAGCGTCGCCAGCGCGGAGTCCACACCCCTGTCCGGCAAGCTGACCATCTGGGCCTGGGGCGCGGATGCTGAAGCCGAACAACGGAAAGCCATCATTGAAACCTTTATCGCCGCTCATCCCGAACTGGAGGTGGAGTATTCCATCATCCCCACCGCCGATTCCGTATGGGACCAGAAAGCCTCCGCTGCCCTGTCCAGCGGTTCTGCTCCCGACGTTATCCAGATGTCTCCCGATTATTTCGGCATGAACACGAAGTATTACATGGACCTGAATCCCCTTGTGGAACGTGACGGAGTAAAGCTGGACGAAGTACTGCTGCCCGGCATGATCGACGGCTACTACGACGCCGACGGCAAACTGGAAGGCTTCCCCCTCCATTCCAACTGTTTCTATATGGCCATTAACAAGGATATGTTCGACAACGCCGGCGTTGCTTACCCCGAAGCGGGCTGGACCATGAACGACCTGCTGGACTGGGGCACCAAATTCGTCGGCGGCGAAGGCGCCAACCAGACTTTTGCAATCGCCAAGCATTGGGTAATGAACAACATCATGCTTTATGCCGGCGGCGGCGTGCCCTACTCTCCCGATCTGCAGACCTGCTATATGAACAGCGCCGATATCACCAAGAGCCTGGAACTGTATCAGAAGCTGATTACCGGCGGTCTGATGCCCAATGATACCGAAAGCAAAGCGATCCCCTCCGCCGTACTTTTCGAGAGTGGCCTGTGCGCCATGTATCCCTGCGGCGGTTTCGAAGCGGAAAGCTTCCTGAATGACTGCGCCGAGAACGGGATCAACGTCGCATTCGTGCCCATGCCCAGCGGCGTGAGCGATGGCAAAGAGATCAACGTTCAGTACGCCACCGGCTGGGCCATCACCCAAACCGCCAAGAACGTGGACGCGGCCTGGGAATTCCTGAAAGAATCCGCTTATGCCAACGAGGATATGTGCAAAGCGACCGCCACCTGCGGTATCCCCGCCTCTAAGGCCGTTGCAGAAAACTACTACGCAAAAATCGAGTACCCCGGCTTCGGCACCACTTTTAACGACTACATGGTTGGTCATCTGGGCGCCGCTCACCTGAATCCCTTTGGCGGCACGTTGGCTTCCACCGGTGATATCTGGGCCACCATGGTGCAGGCTGTAACCATGGACGGTCAAACCCCGGAAGATACCATGGCGAAGTATGCACAGCAGTGCATGGACGAGTTCGCCAGCTACGGTTTCAACACCAGCATCAAAGCAAACTAAATTGATTAACGGTAAGGCGCGGGGGAAAGAACCTTCTTTCCCTCGCCCTTTCGTTCGCAGGTGGAGTAAACAATGAAAAAGAGTAGCATATCCGGGTTTGAACGTCGGAATACGAAGAACTTCTATGCTTTCATTTCCCCCTGGTTGATTGGTTTTTTAGTGCTGACGGTCTATCCCATGTTTGAATCTTTTCGTCTTTCCCTTACGGATACCGGCTTTACCGGAACGGGCGGCTACATAGGCTTCGCGAATTTTCTAACCGCCTTCACCGCCGATACGCGCTACTGGATTTCCTTCCGGAACACTCTGGTTTACGTACTGATGTTTGTACCTTTAAACCTGATCCTGTCCTTTTTCCTGGGCTGGCTCCTGAGTCGCAAAGTCCGCTGTCTGGGTTTTTTCCGCAGCGTATTCTATATCCCTTACTTAACCGCCGGCGTCGCTGTAACCATCATGTGGGGCTGGCTGTTTAACGGCAGCTACGGATTGATTAACTACGCATTATCCATGTTTGGCATTTCCGGTCCCAACTGGTTAGGGGATAAGAATACCGCTCTGATGTGCATCGTTTTGATGAACCTCTGGTCCATCGGCAATAATATCCTGATTATGCTTTCCGGTATTCAGGATATCCCCCAATCCTATTATGAAAGCGCTGAAATCGATGGCGCCTCCACGTTCCGGCAGATCTTTACCATCACCATCCCGTTGAGCACCCCCACCATTTTTTTCAACCTCGTAATCGGTATTATCAACGCCTTCCAGCTGTTCAATCAACCCTATATCCTGACCGACGGAGGTCCGGTGGACTCCACCCGGACCATGTCCATGCTGGTATTCCAGAATGCCTTTGAATACGGCAAGATGGGGTATGCGTCGGCTGTAGCGTGGACTCTGTTTGTCGCGATTATGGCGATTACGCTGATCGTCCAATCCACCTCCCGTAAATGGGTTTTCTACGGGGATTGATGGGAGAGCATGACAATGAGAAAAAATTCTTCCTACCGTACCAGACGGGCTGTCGGTCGTACGCTGGTTTACATCATCCTGATTCTTTGCACAATCATCAGCATTATGCCGTTTCTTTGGATGATCCTGACCTCCGTGAAATCCACCGCGGAAGCGTATCGTTTTCCGCCTTCCATCATTCCGAAGAAATGGTTATGGATTAACTATACCAACGGTTTAGGCAAGGCGAACTTCCTTCTGTTCTTTAAAAACACGGTGCTTGTTTCCCTTCTGTGCACGGTTGGCACAGTGATTTCCGCCCAGGTTGTAGCCTACGGTTTTGCGCGTTTCCAGTGTAAAGGCTCCAAACTGTGGTATACCCTGATGATGGCCACCATGATGCTGCCCAGCCAGGTAACCCTGATTCCGCAGTATCTGCTGTACCTCAAAATGGGGATGGTAGACACCTACTGGCCGCTTATTATCCCCGCGTGGCTGGGCGGGGGCGCGTTTAACATTTTCCTGTTCATACAGTTCTTCCGCACACTCCCCAAAGAGCTGAATGAAGCCGCTTACATTGACGGCGCTTCAACGCTGCAAACGTTCGTCCACATTATGGTGCCGTCGGTAAAATCCGTATCGCTGTGTGTGCTGGTAATGTCGCTGGTATATAATTGGAACGACTTTTTCCAGCCTTTGATCTACATCAACAGCACGCAAAAGTTTACGCTGGCGATTGGGTTGCAGTTCCTCAACAGCTCCATGGGGCAGACGAAGATCGGGCAAATGATGGCCGTAGCCGTCACCACCATGATTCCCGTGCTGATTATCTTTTTCCTGTGCCAGCGGTACTTTATCGAAGG
>JAEWYP010000100.1 GCA_023395615.1 Bacillota bacterium | reverse complement strand
GCGTCAAAGTAGCTGGAATCGCGGATATCATCAAGCGTTAACGTCTGCAGTTTATCCGCGGCCACCGAGTCGGTCAGCTTGATATAGGTCTTGGCCAGATCCAGCGTCTGCTGCATGGCCGCGTCGTCGATCTTGCCATAGGCGGTTACGGGGTTGCCCTTGGTGTCGGTTTCGACCAGCTTTTTCACCTCGCCCGCCATATACAGCTGGTGATCGCTGGAAACGGAGGAACCATACTTATACACGATCTGCGCGGCTTCCTCGGGGTTAGCGCAGGCGTAAGCCCAGCCTTTTACGGAAGCGGCCACGAACGCCTTTACGGTGTTGGGGTTGGCCTTGGCAAACGCGTCGGTGGTGAAGATGTTATCTTCCAGCATCGCCACGCCTTCGTCGTTCATGTCGATGGTCTTCACCTTGTCGCCGTAGTTGTAGCCGCCCTGATAGGCGTTTTTCACAAGGCCAAGCTCGTTGTACGTCATCGCGGAAGCCAGC
The DNA here is from genome assembly GCA_023395615.1 of Bacillota bacterium. Classification (GTDB taxonomy): domain Bacteria; phylum Bacillota; class Clostridia; order Christensenellales; family Aristaeellaceae; genus CAXXOK01. Next base: position 25,725 of record JAEWYP010000100.1, on the reverse strand, counting down.
AGGATGGAATCGTCATCGAAACCGTCCATGTCAAAAGCCTGGCTCAGGAAGGTGGTTGGCATCCCGTACTTGGACAGCAGTGCCTGGATCTCATACTCGTTGCCAAGGCCCCAGTTCCCCACCTTACCCTGCGTAGCGGCGTCCACCACCACGTCTTTCACGGTGGCATCCTTGCTGTAATAGGTTGCGGCCATTGCGGGCACGGCGGTAACCGCCAGCATCAGTGCCATGACCATCGCGGTCAACATGAGAAACCTTTTGTGACCCTTCCTCATCCCTTTTTCCTCCTTAACAAGCTGTGGTTTTATTCCATCTGAAGGTGCGCTACTTGCGCCCTTTCAGCAGAATACGTTCAAAGACCAGCAGGATGATGTACAGCGCGATCCCCATCGCGCACGCCACCGTGATGTACGCCCAGGCTGTGGCGTATTGCGCCAGCACGATGTTCTCCCTAATTTGCCGGCCGACGCCTGTGATGTATTCGGCAAAGTACTCGCTGACCAGGGCGCTGATGACGCAGCCGGGAACGCTTACCCTGAGCGCCGTAAAAATGAACGGCACACTGTTGGGCAACCGGAGCTTTGTAAAAATCTGGCGCTCGGTCGCGGCGTAAGAACGCATCAGGTCCAGCGAAAAAGGCTTCAGCTCCGTAAGTCCACGGTAGGCGTTCACGCTCATCGCCACGGTGGACGTGATGGTGACCACCAGAATTTTCGCCACCATACTGCGGATGTTCGCATCCGGGCTTACATCCTTGGTCAGGTTGTTGAGGATCGGAGCGATGGCAATGATGGGGATAGCGTTAAACGCCGAAGCCAGCGTAAGCCCGCCCTTGCCCCACTTGGTAAAAATCGCCGCCGCCATGCCCAGCAGGTACCCCAGCAGCGACCCCAGCACCAGCCCGCCCAGCGCCACAATGAGCGTTGCCCATACGTTGGTCATGATTGTGGGGAAATTCTCCTCGATAATCGTTGCGATCCGCCCCGGCATCGGCAGCGTAAAAGTATCCGCCCCCAGAATCTTGTGGAGGATACCGGTTTCCCACAGCACCAGCATCAGCGCGCCGAACGCCACGGGATAAATAAAACTGGACATCTTGTCCCACAGGATTTTCGCTGTCTTCATGCGGTCAGCTCCTTTGTGCCCCGGCTACCCCGTAAGTCTTTGGGGTAGGGCGAAAGAAGCTTTTCCAGCCACACCATCAGCTGATAACTTAAAATGCCGATGATCGCGCTTAAGAAGACGATTTGCCAGAATACGTAGATGGTCATGGCGTGTTTCAGGCTCTGGCTCATCATACAGCCCAATCCGCCGCCGCCCTGCAGCGTATCCACCAGAATGGAGGCGGTGATCGCCATCGGGGCCGCGATTTTAAGGCCCGTAAACAGGTAGGGAATGCAGTAGGGTATCAGCAGTTTACGGTAGATGTCCCAGCGGCTCGCCGCCAGCGAATACATCAGCTCCCGTTTCTCCTTTTCCACCGCTTTAAAGCCGGAAAGCGTATTGGTTGCCACCGGATAAAACGTAAGGATGGCGGCGATCACAATACGGCTTTTATCAATATCCTTGGTAATGGCCAGCACGATCGGGGCCATGCCGAGAATCGGGATCATCTGAATAATCATCAGATACGGGAACACCATTTTTTCAACCGCTGTAAAGCGGCTCATCAGCAGCGCCAGCAAAAAACCCACCGCCGCACCCAGTACAAAACCGATGCCCGCGCGTTCCAGTGTAACCCACGCGTTGGACAGCACAATCTGCGTAGCGGTCTGCGTACCGTTCACCTTTTGGGTGCTGAACACGGAGCCGATAATCTGGTACAGATGCGGCAGCACGTTTTCCGGCGTACGTTTTACGCCCGCCACAACCGTCGCGCCGATTTCCCACACCACGATCAGCCCCAGCACCCACACGACCGTAACCCATTTCGACGACGAGAAAAATTTCTTCCAATGTAGTCGGTTCAACGGGTCACACCCCCTCGAAACTATTACGCACCTTGGCCACCAGCGCGCCAAACTCCGGCGTGTCCTTAATGGCCAGATGGCGGGGCCGGGGAAGGGGGATATCCACCACTGCCGAAATGCGGCCCGGATGCGGAGAAAGCACCACGACCCGGTCGGAAAGAAACACCGATTCCGAAATGTTGTGGGTCACAAACACGATGGTCTTTTTCGCCCGGCTCCAGATGGAAAGAAGCTCCTCGTTGAGCTTTTCCTTGGTAAACTCGTCCAGGGCGGAAAACGGCTCGTCCATCAGCAGAATTTCGGGCTTGATCGCCAGCGCCCGCGCAATGCCCACGCGCTGTTGCATCCCGCCGGACATCTGGTGCGGATATTTGTACCCCGCACCCAGCAGGTTGACCATATCCAGCATTTCGCTTACGGTTTCGGTGCGCTGCTTTTTAGGGATGCCCATCAGTTCCATGGGCATGCACACATTGCGCCGCGCGGTGCGCCAGTCGTACAGCACCGGGTTTTGGAACACAATGCCGAACTTTTTTTGCAGGCGTATTTCCCTCGGCGTCTGCCCGCGCACGGTAATGCTGCCCTCGGTGGGTTGCTGCAAATCGGCAATCGCCCTGAGCAGCGTTGTTTTCCCGCAGCCGGAAGGCCCGACCAGCGATAAAAACTCCCCCTGGCGGATCTCCAGATTCACGTGGGTTAAAGCGTCCACAGCGCTGCCGGATTTATCCGGAAAGCGGACCGATAATTCCTGAATACGAATTTCCACGCCGTCGTTTGCCCCTGTGAAGGTTTCGGGCAGCTTCCTGGTTTGTTGCATTCGGTTCCCTCCGATTCTGCTAGTTTGGGAATACGCAAAGGCGCAAGGTGTTTTTCACGCCTTACGCCTTTGTAATGCGGATGTGGTTTCATTTTTCTTGGAGAGATCTTCACGGAAAAATGGGAGAGAAAGCACTGAAAAGAAGGGCTTCGTTTCGGTTAATACAGGCTCTGGTACAGGGCGACTACGTCTTGCTCGGTCACTTCGCGCAGGGTATTGCCGGGGCTGCCGCTTTGCAGGGCTTCCACCGCCATTTGCGGGATGGCCTCCCGGAACGCGGCCTGCGATACGCCGTAGGCGGCCAGCGTGGGAATATCCAGCGTTCGGGTGATCTCGGCCAGCTTTTCCAGCAGGGCGTTTGCGGCGTGGGTATAGCTGCTCGTATTATCCGCCAGCCCCACGGCCCGTGCGAGCTTTGCGAAACGTTCCGGCGCGCCCCCGGCCGCGAAGGTAAGGCAGGGAGCCAGCAACATCGCGTTGGACAGGCCGTGCGGCACATGGAACTTCGCGCCGATGGGGCGGCTCATGCCATGCACAAGGGTAACGGACGCGTTGCTGATGCACACGCCCGCTTCGTAAGCGGCAATCGCCATCGCTTCCCGCGCCTTACAGTCGTTTCCGTCCCGGTAGGCGGCGGGCAAAAATTCCAGAATGCGTTTCACCGCGTCTATGGCGTAGGGATCGGTAAACGGCGTCGCCCTGCGGGAGGTGTAGGCTTCCACAGCGTGGGTCAGCGCGTCCATCCCGGTGGCCGCGGTTAGCGACGGCGACGTGGACAGGGTAAAGGTGTAATCCACAATCGCCAGCCGGGGCAGCAGCGTATCGCCTTTTAACAGCAGTTTCGCACCGCAGGCATGGTCGGTGATCACCGTGAACTTCGTGGCTTCGGACCCTGTGCCCGCCGTGGTGGGGATCAGCGCCATGGGCGGCAGTTCAGCTGTAATCTCCTTGCCCGCGTGGGTGCACACCCCGCCCGGCAGCGCTATGCGAATGCCGATGGCTTTGGCACTGTCCAGCGGGCTGCCCCCGCCGATACCGATGATGCTATCGCACCCGCCGGCACAGTACGCTTCCGCGCCCGCGTCCACCATCCGGTCATCCGGCTCGCCGGGAATGTCAGAAAAAACGGTAAAGGGCACGTCGCCCCGGGTAAACAATTCCGTAAGCTGGCGGAACGCGTCGCCTTTTTTCACAACGTTGCCGGTCACGATCAGCGGCTTGCGGCCCAGCGCCAGCAGGTCCTTCCCGGCCGTTTCCAGCGCGCCCTCGCCCAGCACTGTGCGGGCCGGGGTTAAAAAAGTGTAAGGCATTGTTTCCCTCCGTTACAGGGTCGCGTCGATCTCGGTCAGCACCTCGTCAAGCTTTACCAGTTCCTCTGCCAGCTGTTCTTCCGTGATAATCAGCGGCGGGGCGACGAGGATGCAGTTCTCATGCGTGTATGTCATAAACCCTTTGGCGGCCAGCTTTTTGGTGATGCCGCCCATAATGCCTTCCGGGTCCCTGCCGTAAGGCACCAGCGCCTCGCGGGTCGCCTTGTCCTTCACCAGCTCCACCGCCGCGAACAGACCGATAGACCTTACGTCGCCCACGCAGGGATGGGCTTCCTTCATCGCTTCCAGGCTTGCTTTCAGCGCCTTCCCCACTTGGGTCACGTGCTCGGCGATGTGGTTTTCCTCGTAGTAGTTCACGCAGGCCACGCCCGCCGCGCAGGCCAGCGGATGGCCGCTGTACGTAAGCCCGCAGGAGAGGAGGTGATCGTCGAAATACTCCGCGATGGCCTTGCTGACCGCCACGCCGCCCAGCGGCACATAACCGCAGGTAATGCCCTTGGCGAAGCTTACAATATCCGGCTTTACGCCGAAATGCTCAAACGCAAACATGGTGCCGGTCCGGCACCAGCCGGTCATCACTTCGTCGCAGATCATCAGGATGCCGTACTTGTCGCACAGGGCGCGCACGCCCGGCAGATAACCGGCGGGCGGGATAATCACGCCGTTGGAACCGGTGATGGTTTCCATCACAATCGCGGCTACCGATGCGGGGTTTTCGTACTGGAGCTGTTCGTCCAGCTTGGCAAGATAATATTGGGTAGCCGCTTCTTCGCTTTCAAAGCGGATGGCTTCGCGGTAAATATAAGGGTCGAAGAATTTGACAAAGCCGGGGATTCCCGGCTCCAGCGGGTAGCGGCGGGGCTCGCCGGTCAGGTTGCCCGCCCCGAAAGAGGAACCGTGGTAGCTGCGGTAGCGGCTGAACACCTTGTTGCGACCCGTAACCATCCGCGCCATTTTCACAGCGTTCTCGTTGGCGTCCGCGCCTGCGTTGGTGAAAAACACCTTCGCCATGTTATCCGGCATCAGGCTGATCACCTTTTGGGCCAGTTTCGCGCGGGACTCCACCCCGAAGGACGGCGACACGAAGCAGTACTGATCCACCTGCGCTTTAATCGCTTCCCCAATGGCTTTGTTGCCAAAACCAAGGTTCATGTTGACCAGCTGGGAGGACATATCGGTATAGCGTCTGCCATCCGTATCCCAAAAGTAGATGCCCTCGCCTTTCTCCACAGGAATCGGGTTGAGATTGCGCTGCTTGCTCCAGGATTGCAGGTTATACTTCTTGAGTGTCTCCCGAATTTCTTCCCCGTTCATCCTCAAACCATCTCCCAAAATAGCAAAGCGCCGCAAAGAAGTGTTACGCTTCTTTGCGGCGCGCTCATCAAATGAACTGGCTCCCATTATAGGAGGGCTATTGTACGCTGTCAAGCGAAGGGCTGTTTTATTTCTGTATCCAAAGAAGTCGACCCGTGCGCCTCCCTGCCCTGATGGTACAACGAAATAACCTCTGTCCCCTAATTCTTCTGTAAATTTTCACAGATCCGTTTTTGTACGAACGTGATCAAGTTGCGCACAGATGGTTCCTGTATTATAGTAGAGGATGCGATGAATACTGATGGCCCGACAGGCCGAAATGAGGTAGTCTTCCATGCAGAAACCGCCCAGCGAGTCCAAAGACGAAGTTTATCTGCGTAAACGAAAGGTATACTCCATCCTCTCGATTGTAGTGCTTGTCGTTATTTTTACGGCGGCAACCGCTTTGCTATGGAAGCCTTTCGCCGCCACCTTTCGCGATCCCGCCTATTTCAGGGAGTGGGTGAACGGCAAAGGCCTTGCCGGCCGTTTTATTTTCGTCGGCGCTGTGGTGTTGCAGATGGTCTTCGCCATCATCCCCGGCGAACCGCTGGAAGTTGGCGCGGGCTGTGCTTTCGGAGCCATTCAGGGCGCGCTGCTCTGCCTGGCGGGAGCGGCGATCGGGTCCGCACTGCTGTTTTTCTTCACCCGCAAGTTCGGCGTTAAACTAGTAGAAGTTTTCGTGAGCCGCGAAAAGCTGGAATCCCTGCCGTTTTTCAATAATCGCGGCAACCTCTACCTGCTGGTGTTTATCCTGTTTTTTATCCCCGGCACCCCGAAAGACCTTTTTACCTACGCAATCGGGCTGACGCCGATCAAACTGGGTCCGATGCTGCTGTTAACCAGCATTGCGCGCATCCCCTCCGTCATCACTTCCACCATCGTCGGCAGCGCACTGATCGCCCAGAACTACCAGACCGCCGCAATTATCTATGGGATCACGGGGCTGATCAGCCTTGCCGGAATTCTGATCTACCGCAAAGTATCCGGTTCTGGGAATAAAGCCCAACCCAAGACGAAAGAACCCTCTGCGCCCTCCGATCCGGGTTCTCCGGTTTCCTGAGCAATCCGGTTACGCACCTCCGTCCGGCAGTCCATCCTTTCTCCATATTTTACAGTTAATAATGTCACATTCGGACATACTATCGTCACCCTCAAACATTGGTTTGCAGGTTTTCGCATGCTACAATCAAACCAGATTCGAGGCCTCGTTACCCGAATAACCGTGACATAAGGAGGATTGTTATGCGTAACAAACTGGTCAGTCTGCTGCTCTGCGTATCCATGCTGCTCACCCTGTGCGTTGGCTTTGCAAACGCCGAAGGGGAACCCGTTACCATCACGTACGCCGTATGGGACAGTAACCAGGCGGCATTGCTGCAAACCGTCGCCGACGAGTTCCATCAGGCCAATCCGAACATCACCATCCAGATCCAGGTAAACGCCTGGTCCGATTACTGGACGGCACTGGAAGCGGCCGCGACCGGCGGTTCTCTGCCGGACACCTTCTGGATGCACTCCAACAACATCTACTACTATGGTTCCAACGATCAACTGCTGGACCTGACCGATTACATCGCCAAGAGCGACCTGGTGGACCTGAAGAATTATCCCCAGGGTCTCGACGATATCTACAAAATCAACGGCAAACAGTACGCAATCCCCAAGGATTACGATACCATCGCCCTGTGGTACAATAAGACCCTGTTTGACGCGGCGGGCCTGAGCTACCCGGACGACACCTGGACATGGGATACCCTGCGCAGCGCCGCGAAAACCCTTACCAAAGCGGACGGCACCCAGTATGGCTTCTGCGCCGGCCTGCACAATCAGGAAGGGTATTATAATTTTGTGTACCAGAACGGCGGCGAAATTCTCAACGCGGATGGCAAATCCGGCTACGACGAAGACGCTACGATCGGCGGCATCAAAGAATACTTCAGCTACGTGTGGGATGGACTGTCTCCCGCCATCTACGATGACAGCGCCCGTGCCGAAGCGATTGAAAACGGCCTGTGCGCCATGGGGCTGTTTGGCTCCTGGAACCTTTCCGGCTTTGCCGCCAACGATTTTATGAAGGCCAACTTCAATTGCGCCGTGCTCCCGGCCGGCCCGGACGGCAAACGCGCATCCATCTTCAACGGCCTTGGCAATGCCATCTCCGCCACCTGCAAGCATCCGGACGAAGCTTGGAAATGGATTGAATATCTTAGCTCCGAAGCGGGTCAGAAACGTCAGGCAGAACTTGGCATCGCGATTTCCGCCTTTAACGGTACCGCCGACGCATGGACGGCCGCTTACCCGAACTTTAACGTAAAATGCTACATCGACATGGGCAGCTACGCGCAAATCCGCCCCTACACCAACCAGACCAGCGTGTGGGAAGACAAAGCCTACGAGCTGCTTAAGGGCGCTTATGCGGGCACCGACGACCTGACCGCCGCCTGCAAGAACGTCGCCAGTATGATGAACGACGCGATCGCCGCGGAAAAATAACCGGGTTCTCCCCCAAAAATGACGCGGCGGCAGCTTCCAGACAAGCTGCCGCCGCGGTGCGAAAAAGGAGGCTGCATCGTGAGCCAGTTTCCCGCAGCCGAAAGAAAAGCGCGGCCCACCCAAAGGCAGTGGAACGAATGGCGCTGGGCATGGGGGCTGATCGCCCCCACAATGATCGGCCTGATCGTACTGAATATCATTCCCATTTTTCAAACCGTATACATGAGCTTTTTTAAGAGCGGCGCTTTCGGGAAGGGCAACCTGTACGTCGGGCTGGAGAATTATCGCACGTTGCTAGCGGATACGCAGGTATGGAGCGCTACCCGCAACACGCTGGTTTACACACTTTGCGTCGTAGGGATCGGCACCGTCCTCGCGCTGTTGCTGGCCGTTGCGCTGAATGGCAAGCTGCGTGGCAAAGGCGTATACCGCACGCTATATTTTATTCCGATGGTCGCGACCCCCGCCGCCGTAACCCTGATCTGGAAATGGCTGTATAATTATCGTTTTGGTCTGTTTAACCACCTGCTTTCCCAGTTTGGTCTCACGCCCGTCGACTGGATCGACGATCCGGGCGTCGCAATGATTTCCATTGTTATTGTCGGAATCTGGAGCACACTTGGATATAGTATGGTGCTGTTGATCGCCGGTTTACAGGAAATCCCGCGGGATTATTACGAAGCCGCGCAGATCGATGGCGCCAGCGCGCAAAAACAGTTCTTTCATATTACCGTGCCGCTGGTTTCCCCCACTCTGTTTTTCGTGCTGGTTACCAGCGTGATCACTTCCATGCAGGTTTTTGATATCGTTTATATGATGCTTGGGGTTACCAGCCCATCCTACGATGCAACGGTATCCCTGGTGTATCTTTTCTATAACAACTCCTTCAAGTATTCAAACAAAGGGTACGGTTCCGCGGTCATCATGGTGCTGCTGGTGATTATTCTTCTGATCACGGCGCTGCAAAACCGTTTGCAGAAGAAATGGGTTCATTATCAATAAAGGAGGCGCGTCGTATGGAAAAACAAGAGTTTTCTTTCCGTAAACGCCGCGCGCCCATCCTGCTGCACGCGGTACTGATTTTGATCTCCGTGATCATGGTGTTTCCCTTTGTATGGATGGTGCTCACTTCGCTTAAAACGGTCACCGAGTCCACACGTATGGCTCCTTTTTCCTTCCTGCCGGAATCGTTTCAGTGGATGAACTACGCAACGGTTTGGCAACAAAACAACTTCTTCCAGCTGTATGTAAACACCTTCGGGATGGTTGCACTCCGTGTTCTGTGCGCGGTGGTTTTTTCTGCCATGGCTGCCTATGCCTTCGCACGGTTGACCTTTCCGGGAAAACGGTTTCTTTTCGGGTTGGTCTTGTTCCAGATGATGGTGCCCACACAGGTGTTTGTGATTCCGCAATACCTGATGGTGGACGCGATGGGGATGCGAAACACCCTCTTCGCGCTGGTTTTTCCGGGGCTGGTTTCCGCCTTCGGCACCTTCCTGCTGCGACAATTTTTTATGGGGCTTCCCAAAGAGCTGGAAGAATCCGCCCGGCTGGATGGCTGCAATATCGGGCAAACCTTTGCGTGGGTCATGCTGCCACTGACCCATTCCGGGCTTGCGGCACTGGCAATCTTCACAGCGCTGTTTGCTTTTAAAGATCTGATGTGGCCGCTGGTTGTAAACACAGATATCGGAGCCGCCACCCTCTCCTCCGCTCTATCTAAAATTGGCAGTTCTTACTCAGTGGATTATCCCAACCTGATGGCCGCCTCGGTGCTCGCTGTCATTCCCATGCTGTTGCTATACTCGGTTTTTCAACGCCAGTTTATCGAAGGCATCGCAACCAGCGGTGGAAAACTGTAAAAGGAGTCATTTATGCCTGTTACGTACCACGCGGAAAGCCACGAGTTTCACCTGTACAACGAGTATTTCAGCTATATTATCCATCTTCTTGCGGACGGTACTCCCGTAAACCTGTACTGTGGTCCGCGTCTGCGCGACCGCGATGATTTTTCATTTTTACTTCGCGGCAGCTATCGGCCGCTGACAGTCTATCGCGACGGAGATACGCAAGGTTACTCCCTGCAGCATCTGCGCCCGGAGTATCCGGTTTTTGGCACAGGGGATTTTCGCCAGCCTGCGCTTACCGTGTTACAGGCGGATGGCAGTCGCGTGCTGTCGCCGGTTTACGAAAGCCATCGTATCTCTTCGGGAAAGCCAAAATTATCAGGTCTGCCCGCGACCTATGCAGAGGACGATGCGGAAGCGGACACGCTTGCGATCGTATTAAAAGATCGGCTTACAGGCTTGCAGTGCACGCTATCGTACACCGTTTTTAACACTTTAGCGGCGCTGGCCCGCAGTGTTAGCCTGTATAACGCGGGGGCGGAGACGCTCACGCTGGAACGTGCGCTCAGCTTCTCTCTCGACCTGGCGGATGATCGATACGATCTGGTTACGCTTTCCGGCGCTTGGAGCCGGGAACGCGAGCCGTTCACCCAACCCCTGCGACCCGGCATTCAGGGGATCGGCAGTCTGGCTGGCGCCAGTAGCGCCGAGCACAACCCGTTCCTGATGCTCAAACGTCCCGAAGCTACTGAGGATGCCGGCGAAGTGCTTGGCTTCAGTCTGGTATACAGCGGTAACCATTACTGCGCCGTGCAGACAGATACGTTTCAGCATTCGCGCGTTTTACTCGGCATTCACCCGGATACGTTTCAATGGCGGCTTGCTCCCGGCGAAAGCTTTCAAACCCCAGAAACCGTGATGGTCTACTCGGAAAGCGGCGTTGGCGGAATGAGCCGTACCTTCCACCGCCTGTATCGCACGCGCCTTGCACGCGGCTATTGGCGGGACAGGACCCGGCCGTTAGTCATCAACAACTGGGAAGCCACCGGCCCCCTGTTTTCCGAAGAGCAGCTGTTGCAGATTGCCCGTTCGGGCCGGGACCTGGGATTGGATCTGTTTGTGTTGGACGACGGCTGGTTTGGCAATCGGGACGACGATCACCGCGGTCTTGGTGACTGGTTTGTCCCGGCGGACAGCCGCAAGCTGCCCCACGGTATTCGCGGGCTTTCCGAACAGGTCAACGCCCTTGGAATGCGCTTCGGGCTCTGGTTTGAACCGGAAATGGTCAACCGGGATTCCGACCTGTTCCGGGCGCACCCCGACTGGATTCTCTGCGCGCCCGGGCGTATGCCCTCACAGGGTCGCAACCAGTATGTGCTGGATTTTTCTCGTGCTGAAGTGGTGGAGTATCTGTACGAAAGCATGTACCGCCTGCTGGATGGCGGAAAGATTGACTATATTAAATGGGATATGAACCGTTATATTACCGAATGCTATTCCGGCGCACTGCCCCCGGAAAAGCAGGGCGAGGTCTACCACCGGTATATTCTGGGCGTATACGCCCTGTACGATCGCCTGACCACCGCTTTTCCAAAGGTGCTTTTCGAATCCTGCGCTAGCGGCGGGGCACGGTTTGACCCCGGCCTGCTTTATTATGCGCCACAGACCTGGACCAGCGATGATACCGATGCGGCGGAGCGCATGAAAATACAGTATAGCACATCGCTTGTATATCCCATAAGCGCGATCAGCGCCCATGTGTCCGCTGTGCCCAACCAGCAGGTAGGGCGTACCTGCCGGTTGGAAACCCGAGGCAACGTTGCTCTGTTTGGCGCCTTTGGCTGTGAGTTGAATCCGGACGAACTGACCGAAGAAGAAAAAGAGAGCCTGCGACATCTGGTTGCGCTGGCGAAACGTTATGCTCCCCTGGTGCAGAAGGGGGATTTTTACAGACTGCTTAACCCATATTCAGGAAGTGAATGCGCCTGGATGGTCGTATCCCCGGATCAGCGAAACGCGCTGGTCGGGTATTATCGGTTAATGGTGCGCGCGAACGAACCGCTGTGTCGGCTGCCGCTGCGCGGGTTGAACGAATCGCTGGAATACGAAGTAAATGGGAACGGTGTATATGGCGGCGACCTGCTGACCTATGCCGGTCTTGCGATTCAACCGGAAGAGATGGCAGGTCGCGGGCTGGATTTCTCTTCAATACTGTATGAGTTAAAAGCACTGTAACCATCGGCGGGCAGATCAGGAAAGATCCGGTTTCTCCCCGTTTTCCCCCAGTAGCTTTCCCCGATACTTTGCAGGCGACGTGCCGCAAACCCGTTTGAACGCCTTGGAAAACGCAAAGGAATCGCTGTAACCCACCGCGTACGCGATATTGCGAATACACCAGTCCGTTTCACATAGCAGTTTACGCGCCACGCGTATCCGGTACTGGATCAGGTATTCCTGCGGAGAACGCCCCATTGCCGCTTTAAAGAGCCTTGTCATGTAGCTGCGTTCCAGCCCACAGGACTCCGATAGAAACTCGACAGTAATCGCCTCGTTATATTTCAGCCGGATCAAATCCAGTATGTGTTTTACATATTCCTGCTTGTTATCCAGCATCAGCTGCACACGGGTATCCGCGTGATTGATTATAAACTCAAACATTTCGTACAGTTTGCCAATACAGTAAAGTTCCCGTTCGTGGTTAAGACAGATGTCCTCCAGCAGCGCCTCCATCGTATCGCTGCCTTCCGCGCAGTGAAGAATCGGTTGTTTCCGGTCGATTCCCGCCCGACGCAGATATTCGGGCACCCGCTCGCCATCGATGTGGATCCAGATATAATTCCAGGGATCATCCCGATCTGCCTGATAATAACACAGGGTATTGGGTGGCATTAAAAAAGCTTCCCGCGCGTACACGCTGTACTGGTTATGATCCAGATACAACGTGCCCGTGCCGTTCATCACATAATGCAGCACATAATGGCTTCGGATAATCGGGCCGAAGCTATATCTGGGCGGGCATTTCTGCCGTCCAATCTCGTACAGGCTGATGTCGTCGCAGGCACTGTAATTTAGGAAGTAACACTCGTCATAAGTTTTATTATACTTCGCCAACGCAATCCCTCCCGCAGGCGTTTCCTGTTGCCGATATTCCGGCCAGTATGCCCCAACGATTATCGTCCGATGGTAAAACGCGCCAACCCTGTGCAGGCGGCGCGTTTTATGATGTCAATCGTTCTGGCTTCGGTCCACAGGCATACCGTTGTCTGTGCCCACGAAGAAATCCGGTTGTGTCGTATGGAAAGCGCTATCGCAATGGTCCACGCTCAACCCGTTTCGGTTTTCAATACACTTGATGAACGCTTCTACCGCCTGTGGATCAAACTGTGTGCCGCTGCAACGCCGCAGTTCAATGATTGCCTGCTTGTAGGATTTGATCGGCTGGTATGGCCGGAGCGAGGTCATGGCGTCAAACGCATCCACCACGGCAAGCAGCCGAGCCAGATAATTTATATTTTCCCCTTTCAGGCCCAGCGGGTACCCTTTGCCGTCAAACCGTTCGTGATGCTGAAGTACGATCGGTTTAATTTCCTCCATGGATTCGTTGTTCTTGATAATATCCACCGCATACTGCGGATGATTCTTCAGAATCGCCCATTCTTCATCGGTCAGGGGTTCTGTTTTGATCAATATTTCTTCCGAGATGTTGATTTTGCCAATGTCATGCAGGTACGCCGCGTATACCAGATTTCGTTTATCCTGCTGGTTCAGTTGCATCATATCCGCCAACAGATTGCAGTAGAAAACCACCCGTTCCACATGCCGATAGGTGTATTTATCCTTCGCGTTGATCACCGCGATCAGCGTTTTGATCTGGGTAATCATTTCAGGCGAAAAATGGAACTCATCCAAAATGGAGAAATATGCTTCCACACGGTTCTTGCAAAGGAATTTAGCCCGATAACAGGCGTCGTCCGCGCTCTTAATCAGTTCCGCGTCGGTTTTCGCTTTTATAGGGAAGGTGGATACGCCAACGGAAACCGTCATATTGGCGCCCGGGAGATTCTCCTGCCCTTCGAAAGGATACTCCTGCACGGCACGGCGTAGTTTCTCCGCTTCCTCCACGGCTGCCTCTTCGCCGGTATCTCGCAAAACCACAGCGAACTCCTCGCCACCGTAGCGGGCAATAAACGTTTCTTTGGGGAAAGTCGCTTTCATGATCAGGGCGATGGCGCGCAGCACATCGTCACCCTTCTGGTGCCCGTACAGATCATTGTAGTACTTAAAATTATCAATGTCGATAAACAGCAGCGATACCGGCTGCTCGTCCCGGGAGGCATCCTGTATCTGCCCGGTCAGATATTCATAAAAATACCTGTGATTGTACAGCTCCGTTAACCCGTCGATATTGGTGATCTCCTTCAGGTAGGCAATATGTTTTTTACGGATGTCATCATAATAACCGACCGTCCATGCAATGATCAGGAACACGCAGGCCAATACAATGTCGCTTTCAAAATAGGTGTTTGGGCCGCCTGCCGGACAGTACACCAGATCGACGCCAAGCACGATCGCCGCGGATAAACCGGCGACCGTCAGGCTGATCCGGTGGCTGCATTCAATGCTGGTAAAAAGAATGACGAAAATAAACAGAAACTTATAACTGCTTTGGTACGAACCGGTCAGAATCACCGATGCCAGTGAAATGGACATGGAGATAATCGGGTCGATCAGCTTGCTGGTAACCGCTTTGTTGGCGATGCGATTTTGAAGGAAAATCCACAGCGAATAAACCGCCAGAATCGCAAGCAGAATCGAAATCGTTAACACGCCGTGGGTGATATAGGATAAAAACCCCGGCATTTTTGAATAATATTGCAGAAAAGCGATCGCGGGAAACGCGAGCGAAGAAATCTTTATGATGTTCAGTATTTGTTGAATCTGAACTTTATTATCCTTATCCATCGGGTTCACTTCGCTTTCCGTTCATCGCGCAGCCAGGGGAGAGATGGGAGGCGACGAGTCGCCTCCCATTGCGTACTCCTTACTTGTTGCGGAGAGACGCGGGCTCCTCGGGCTGATAGAAGAACCAGTAGCAGGCAGAAGAGGCTACCAGCGCCGCGACGACGGTGCTGACTGCGGCGAGAACGCCATAGAACTTCTTCATGTGTGGGCCTCCTTTCTCAGAAATTTAGGTAGATCGTTCAGCTTATTCAGCAGAACGGCACCTATCGGTGTAAGTGTGAGGGTCTGCCAGGCAACTCCCAGCAGAAGGCTGATTCCGTACCCCTGAAACAGTGGGTTTCGTGTGCCCTGAAATATAAAAAGTAACTGCAAGGCAAGGTAGGCCGTCACAAGGAGATAACTTCCTCTTCGCATTCTCTTGATCTTGAGAGGGTTCGTGATCGGTTTGTTGGGGGAATCCACCGGTACGTAACGGTAAACCACCCAATAAGCGGTTGCGTAAATCACGATTACGGCGGCGAGCATGGCGGAGAAGCGGTAGAGCGGCGACAACCACCCGGAAGCGGCCGCCGCCAGTGTGCAGTAGGCAACGCTTATCACGGTGCAAAAGTCCGCATCATAGGCATGGGCGCCTCCGCTGTATTTGCGAAAGAAACTGACAGAGAAACAAACGATCAACGCTTCCACAGGTGCGCCTACCGCAAAACCCAGCGCCAGCGCCAGTAGGGTGATAACCGAAATTTGCGTCATCGCCAGCAGGCCGTAAGCCACAACCGCTTCCCGCTCGGCATCCAATCCCTGCGATCTGGCAATTTTACTCGCCAGTCGTCTCACTATTTTTTCCATTAGCCTGCTTCCCTTTATTAATCGCTTTCACAATGAAGTATCCGGCCAGCGTAATCAGGCCGAGAAACACGGTGGAAGGCATGGTGTAAAGCGCCTGGCTGAACTGGTTGGTGGAGGTCACCAGCTGGTTTGCCTGTTCGCTTCCGTATACCAGCGTAAGCAGCAGCACATTCAAAATTTCCGATACGGCGGTCATCACCAGTATGATGATTGCGGCAATCATCGCCCGGATCATCTTGGACAGGTTCGCATGATACACGATCTGATAGCTGAAGATCATCACAAAAAGAGAAAGAACCGTATTAATGCCCAGCGTAATCGGCAGAAAACGAATCAGATATGTAATTACGATGTAAAAAAGGCTCAGCATCAGGTATGGCTTCCTTCGCACAGGGGTGTTTGTCAGAATATGCATACCCCACGCGACCAGAAAGCCTTCCGGGATTCCCTTTAAAAGAAACATCGCAGTGCTTACCGCAATTCCTTCCATGGCAACTCTCCCCTATCTGTCGCCGTTCGTTTGGTCCGCGTAACGCAGGTTCACCGCACGAATCAGCGAGTATAATAGAATACACACAAAAAGATGAATTAAAACATCGCCCGGGCTCAGGATACAATAACCATAATCAATATAGTCCGTTAAAAACTTCAATCGTGTTTCCGGCCCGCCCAGCACATGCAACGCGTCTCCGGTTCGCACAATCTCCGGCGTCACATAACCGGTCAGGTAAGAAAGCGAAGGGAATACTGGCATTTTCCCAGCATTCTGCCCGATCGCCAATTGGTTGAGTCCCGTGCCCGCCAAAATGCACGCGGTTCCCCATAGCGCCGGTTTATAGAGTTGAAAGGCGAATGCCGCGAACAGAAAAGAAAGAATCACCGCCATTTCGGTGTACGGTACCAGAGTAACAAAGATAAACTGTCGTAAAAAGATACTGCCCTGAAACATCACCAGCACCAGCTGCATCAGCAAAATCGGGTAAAACGTCCAGGTGCGGAAAAGGTATTTCAGTTTATATCGCCGACATTTGGCAAGTATACATACCACGATAATCTCTACGACCATGGCATGGCCTCCAAATTCTGTTATATCAACAATCTTCTATAAGATACCAAAAAATGTGATGAAAAACAACGTGCATTTCCGGTCGGATTCTTTGCCATAATGAATTTTTATAAGCATCCATTTCTATTTTGGGGACCGTCCGTTTCGGGAAAACGAGCAGTCTTTCAGAACATTCCAGTTATTGTCATTTTTCGATCATATTGTCTCAAATCGTTATAACACGTCCTTTTCCTCTCCGCCTTCCGGACGTACGACACGCCGGAACGCCACAGCTGCACACTTTCGGCCACATCCCACATTTATTAACAAACAGTGTATATTTATAAAAATTAATTTCCTTCATTGTTATGTTTGCGGTACATTTTTCCATTCGTTTCTTCAGGGGCGGTCCGTAATGCACCTTCCATCCGGCGCACGGATCCTTCCGGCATAACCCTTGTCCAAAATACCATCGAGTCATTGACGATTACTGTTCTTGCGCCCTATAATAAACGAGATAGCATAGAAAACAGGATTATATTCACTCCGACTCGCGGTAAGCCGGAGTATTGCATATTCATTCCGCCTTTATCTCCAGGGCGAATGACGGAGCGGAAATCGCACAGCCCGCCGCCGTGCCGGATTCTCGCCCGTTTACCGTTTTGTAAGCGTTTCAGGCCTATGCGCCGTAAACATACGTTACCACCGAAATGATTACGACAGGGGGATGAAAATGGTAACCGCAAGGAAACATCTACATATTCACAGCGTATTCTACCGGCTTTTGCTGGTATTTCTTCTGGTGCTGATCCCGATGTATACCACCAGCATCCTTATTTATCAGCTTTGGATGAAAAATATGGATGACAACCTTGCGCGAACCACAATTACGCAAATGCACGCCTATTTAAACCGGTTGGAAGATTCCATCACGCAAATGAGGCTGTTGCAGTTTGATTGTCTCAACGACGTTGACCTGAATAAGCTGGCGATCCGTTGGGAAATCATGGATACCTATTCCCGGGTGGTCAGTATGAACAATCTCCAGCAACGGCTGAACACCATTCGTACCAGCAGCCCCTATATCCGCGATGTTCGCGCCCATATCCTCGCCTTCGGGCGCACCGTCTCCTCCCCGGAGGGCGTCGGCCCGTTGGATGAGGAGCATTTTCTGAACGTACGTCTGCCCAGGGGAATCGGAGTCTCCCCCATCGTAAAATATAACGATGATTATTGTCTGACCACTCTGCAGGAGGGCAGCCTGACAGGCCGCAACCCGTTGTATATGATCGAGATTCGATTGAATACAGCGACTTTAGGGGAATCGTTGAACACCTTGAATATTTATGACGGTAGCCATACCATCCTGATCTTCAACGAAGACGGACTGATTCCCGACCATGAAACCAGCGCAGCGCTCTATCTGTCGGATACGGTTCCGCTGGTTGAGGAAGATCACTTCGAGCAGATAACAGACAACAACGAGCGTTACTACCGTGCCGTCGCATCCTCGGATAAGCTTCATACTCAAATGATCCGTTATATGCCGATGCATTCCCTCCTTTCGGTCACCAACACCCCTTCCTTCTGGTTTTGGGTGGTGCTCGTATCGGCCCTCTGCGTTGCGCTTATCTATACATTGTCCATGTATAAATACATGCACCGGCCCCTGTATAAGCTGGTCGACGCGTTCCGGGAGCTGGAAAACGGCAATATGGATGTGAAGCTTGCTCACGAGAGCGGCGATGAGTTCGGATACCTGTTCGACCATTTCAACGAGATGGTCGGCAAACTCAGCAGTTTGATCGATCAGTTGATCCGTCAGAAATTTTTAACGCAAAGGGCGGAGCTGAAGCAACTGCAAACGCAGATCAATCCTCATTTTCTGTATAACAGCCTGTTCATCATCAACACCATGGCCAAAGTGGGCGACGACCACCTGATCGAGTTTTCCAGGCTTCTGGGAGAATACTACCAGTTTATCACGCGCAACGGTTCCGATATGGTTCCTCTCCGCGCAGATGTAAAGCACGCGCAAACCTATGCCGCAATCCAACAGATGCGGTTTTCCAAACGGTTAAGCGTCGATTTCCCGGATTGCCCCGAACCGTTTGCCGACCTGGCCGTGCCCCGGCTGATTCTTCAGCCCATTCTGGAAAACGCCTTTGAGCATGGCGTAAGCAAACGAACCAAAGAAGGAAAAATTCGCGTCCGTTACCTCTGCGACGACGATTGCCTCCAGATTATTATCGAAGATAACGGGCAGGACCTGACCGATGAGCAGATTGCCCAATTGTCCGTAACGACGGCCGACGATTCGGATGCGGCGGAAATTACAGGCATGATGAACATTCACCGCAGGCTGGTGCTTGTCTACGGCAGCGAAAGCGGTTTACAGATCGGGCGAAGCGAAATGGGTGGCCTGTGCGTCACCCTGACGATTCACAGCCAGAAAGGAGAGAGCCTGTAAAATGTATCGTTTGCTGGTGGTAGACGACGAAGAATTTATTACCAACGGCATGGCAGAACTGTTACAGGGCTGCCGGGACATGGACCTGGACGTGTATAAGGCGTACTGCGGAGAGGAAGCGATCGACTGGCTTCGCCGCACACGTATGGACGTGGTGCTCTCCGATATCCACATGCCGGGGATGGACGGGCTGCAATTGCTGGAACAGATTCACCGCAATTGGCCTAACTGCAGCGTGATTTTCTTGACTGGCTATAATGATTTCGATCTGGTGTATCAGGCCATTAAATATCCCGGCACGAAATACATCCTGAAAAGCGAGCCGCACGACAAGGTGCTGGCGGCGGTCCGGGATACGCTGGAGGAGATCAGGAGCCAGGCAGCCGACAAGGACCTGATGCGGCGCGTGCAACAGGAGATGCACACGGCACGGGAAGCGTTCCAGAAGGAGTACTGCCTGCGCCTGCTGCATGGCTCTCCGGAGAGTGCGACGGATACTGAGCTGTTTCAGAAACTGGATATTCACCTGGACCGGCAGGCCCCCGTGTTTCTGCTGCTCGGAAGGCTGGATCACAACGCGGCGGCGGCGGACTATTCTCTGCTGATGCAGCTGCAATTGTCCCTTCATTGGATTATCAACATGTATCTGGGGGGCGCTTTCCTGACCCTGACGGTGTTTGACGAGGAAGGGATGCTGGTTACCCTGCTGCAACCCAAGCCACCCGCGCAGGGAGACGAGCCGGCAGATGAGCAGCGCTACCGAGACGCCACCGTTTTCCTGAAAGGGACCCTGGAGCTGGTGCAGAATGCCTGCAAGGCGTCCATCAACGATACCGTCAGCCTGATCTTCACCGAGCATGCGATTGCCTGGAAAAGGATCGCTCATCATTACGAAAAGCTGTCACGTCTACTCAGCGTTCAAACGGGAAACGGGACCGAAGTCCTGCTGACAGATACGGAATTTAACAGCGCGCTTTTCGGGCACGGTTCGCCCGCCGGTCTGTTGCCTAATAATGAAGCCGACCTGCAAATGGAGGAGCTGCTCAGCCAGCCGTTTGATGAGATTCTCAAAATCCAGCTGCATTCCGGTACGGAAGAAAGCTGTCTGGACGTATGTCGCCCCATCTCCGATTATCTGCGCCGGGAGCCCAGCCGAAACAGTGGTCTGGCAACAGAGGCTTACCTGCGGGTTGCGTTGACGCTGCTTTCTTATATTAACAGCCACCGTCTTACCGTGGAACTGGCATTTCACATCGGACAAAATCAGTTGACGCGCCCGGACAGTTTTCCGAGCTGGTCTGAAGCGGCAGACTATCTGGCAAACATGATCCACCTCCTTTTCGCCCTCCGGAAAGAAACCGGAAAGCAGCGCACGGACACTGCCGTCGCCTATGTGCAGGAGTTTGTTTCGTCCCACCTGAACGAAGATCTGTCGCTGGTTCGGCTGGCTGAGCGTGTCTATCTGAACCCCTCCTATCTGTCGCGTCTGTTTAAGCAGGCAACAGGGGTTAACCTGTCCGACTACATCGAACATATGCGCGCAAAACGCGCCGGAGAACTGCTTGTAGGCGACAACGTGAAAATACAGGATATCGCGGCCGCTGTCGGGTATGACAATGCCGGTTCCTTCACGCGCTTTTTCCGAAAAGCGACGGGCATGGCGCCGCAGGAATACCGCTCTGCACACATTCAGAAAAGAACCCCTGCCCGTTCCGACACCTCCACGTAAAGAAACATCAACGATGTCAATTCAGGATAACTTGAGACCAATTGTGATTTTAAAACCGGTCGATATTGGAGCAGCATCCAAAAAGGAACCGATTGAGAACGCCTTCTTTTTCCCCTATACTTTTTAGTAATGAGGGCGACCGAAAAGGCGCCGTTGAAAAAAAGAAGGAGGTTTCCCATGATGTACAAAAGCGCGGGGAAAAAATTCGTTGCCGTCGTGCTCACGCTTGCGCTGTTGAGCCTGCCGCTCCTTTCCGCCGTTGGCGAAAGCGCGGATCCGCTTGGCAAGTACGATCCGGCCATCAACATCACGTTCGTTCGTGCGGTGGATAACGACTTAACGAGCAACGTGCTGCCCAAGACCCCGAACGAAACCATGGAATCCAACCGTTGGCTGGATCTTTACGCGGATGCGCTGGGTATCAACGTATCCTATGCGTGGACGGTTCAGGGCGGTTATACGGATGACGCCTACAAGCAGAAGATCAACGTTACGCTGGCTTCCGGCGATCTCCCCGATGTAATCCCCGTAACGGCCTCCCAGCTAAAACAGCTGGCGGATGCGGACATGATCGAGGATATGACGCTTTACTTTGAACAGTATGCGTCCGACCTGACCCGCCAGTGCTACTCCGAGGAAGGCTCTTCCGTGCTGGATTCCGCCACTTTTAACGGCAAGCTGATGGCGATCCCGAACTTGGACGCCTCCATCGAGAGCGCGCAGTTCCTGTGGATTCGCAATGACTGGCTGAAAAAGTTGGGCCTCCAAGCCCCCACCACGATGCAGGAACTGCTGGCCGTGTCCAACGCGTTTGCCACGAAGGACCCGGATGGCAATGGCGTGAACGACACCTACGGCCTTGCGATTACGAAAGGTCTCTATGCCGGCTGCATGGGCGTGGAAGGTTTCTTCGCCGGTTATCATGCTTATCCCAACTACTGGATGAAGACCGCCGATGGCAAACTGGCCTATGGCAGCGTTCAGCCCGAAACCAAAGTCGCGCTGGCCGCGCTGGCTGAAATGTACAAAAATGGCGAGATTGACCAGGAGTTTGGCGTAAAAGACGGTTCCAAAGTAGCTGAAACGATCGCCGCCGGAAAGCTTGGCATTGACTTTGGCGAGCAGTGGAACCCGCTGTACCCGCTGAACCAGAACTACAACAACGATCCCACCGCGGACTGGATCAGCCTGGCGATTCCCAGCTGCGACGATACGAAGGTTTCCGTTCCCCTCCAGTTCCGCACCAGCCTTTACTTCGCCGTTCGCAAGGGTTACGAACACCCCGAAGCGGTTGTGAAGATGGTGAATATGCATCTGGAGAAGAACTGGGGCGAGACCAACGATTTCTCCAAGTATTACATGCCCGCCGAAAACGGCAATACGAGCGTATGGAAGTTCTCTCCTGTAACGCCCTATCCGCCGTATAAAAACCTGAACGCCTTCCTGCAGATCGAAGCCGCCCGCAACACCAATACGCTGGACAAGCTGGTTGGCGAAGCCGCCGTGATCGAATCCAACGTGGAAGCCTATCTGGCTGGCGACGGCTCCGTATGGGGCTGGGACAAGATTTACGGGGTAGACGGTGTGTACAACATCCTGAAGGCCTACCGTGACAACGGCCAGCTGATGGTTGAATCGTTCACGGGCGCGCCGACAGAAACCATGGTGGAACGGCAGGCTACGCTGGAACAGATGGAAAAAGAAGCGTTTATCAAAATCATCATGGGCGCTGCGCCGATCGACGAATTTGATACCTTCGTGAACAACTGGTACCAGCTTGGCGGACAGGACATCACCAATGAAGTGAATGACTGGTATGCCTCCCTGAGTTCCGCAAAATAAGCGATCCCTTGCCAGCGAAAGGGAAAGGTACCGTTTCGGTCGCCTTTCCCTTTCCTGTTCCAAATAACGCTGCCACAGGAAGTGTACGCAAATGCTGAAATTCAAGCGTGAGATTCCCCTGCATCTGATGATCCTGCCGGGTGTCATCCTGCTGCTGATGTTCCACTATATCCCCATGGCGGGTATCGTGATCGCGTTTCAAAAGTTCATCCCAGCCAAGGGACTTTTCGGGAACCAGAAGTGGATCGGTCTGGATAACTTCGATTATGTGTTTCATTTACCCAATTTTCTTTCCGTCATTAATAACACGGTTGTAATCGCGTCCTATAAAATCGTCCTGGGGCTGATTGTGCCCATCATTTTCGCGATTCTCATCAACGAAATGAAGAACAAGCGTTTTAAGAGTTTGATTCAAACCACGATCTATCTGCCCCACTTCCTCTCCTGGGTTGTGCTCGGAGGCATCCTGATTGATATGTTGTCGCCTTCCGACGGGCTGGTGAATAAATTCATCAAATTAACAGGCGGAGACCCTGTGTTTTTTCTGGGCGATAACCACTGGTTTCGTTTCACGCTGATCTTTTCCGAAACTTGGAAAGAGTTCGGATATGGAACCATCGTATATCTGGCCGCCATCACGGGCATTGACCCCAACCTGTATGAAGCGGCGCAGATCGACGGGGCGAACCGCTGGAAGCAGACGCTGCACGTTACGCTGCCCGGCATGCGTATGGTGATTGTGTTGCTGATGGTGTTAAGCCTTGGCAATCTGCTGAACGCGGGTTTCGATCAGGTGTTTAACCTGTACAGCCCGACCGTATACGAATCGGGCGACATCATCGACACCTTTGTATACCGCATCGGCATGCTGGACGCGCAGTTTGGGGTGGCGACCGCCGTAGGGCTTTTCAAGTCGGTCATCTCGTTCGTGTTTGTTTCCGTGGCCTACTTCTGCGCCTACCGTTTCGCTGATTACCGCATATTCTGAAGAGGTGAGTACGTTGCTTGCGAGGCTTCGCGTTAAACGATTCGACTGGTTCAACCTCATTAATATCATCATCCTGTCTCTGGCGGCGCTTTCGTGCCTGATCCCGGTCATTCATATCGCAGCGCTCTCCCTCAGTTCCAGCACGGCAGCCGCCACGGGCGTCGTCACTTTCTGGCCGGTCGATTTTTCGCTGAATTCTTATGATTACGTGATTAAGCGCTCCCAGTTCTGGATGTCGATGCTCGTATCGCTGGAAAGGATTCTGCTGGGCGGCGGAATCAACCTGCTGTTGATCATCCTGTGCGCATTCCCCCTCTCCAAAGAAAGAACAGAATTCCGCGCGCGGTCGTTCTATGCGTGGTTTTTCTTCATCACCATGCTGTTCAGCGGCGGCCTGATCCCCTGGTACATGGCGATCCGGCAGTATAAAATGCTGGACACGATTTGGGCTCTGGTACTGCCCGGGGCAGTGCCCGTTTTCAGCGTAATCCTGATGCTCAACTTTTTCCGAGAGATCCCCAAAGAGCTTGCGGAAGCTGCCTGCATTGATGGTGCCGGGCAATGGCGAATCCTGTGGGTCATTTACGTGCCCACCTCCATGGCGGCGATTGCCACCGTGCTGCTGTTTTCTCTGGTAGGGCACTGGAACAGCTGGTTTGATGGTTTAATTCTGATGAACAACCCGGAGCATTACCCCCTGCAAAGCTATATCCAGACCATCGTTGTGCAGCGCGCCTACAGCATGCTGAGCCGCGAGGAAATTCAACAGCTCGCCACCATTTCGGACCGCACCCTGCGCTCCGCACAGATTTTCCTCGGGTCGCTTCCGATCATTCTGGTATACCCGTTCCTGCAAAGGTACTTCGTGAAAGGCATCGTGCTGGGCAGCGTGAAGGGGTAAGAAAACAGAAATACCTCAAATTAGCTACGGAAAAACACATTAAAAGATAGCGATATTATATCAAAGAGGGCAGAGTCGGATCGTTGAACGGTTCTGCCCTTTTTAGTTTATCTTTCTTGAGCGTAAGGGCAAGGAAACGGTTCGCAATCCGGTGAATAGGTAATACAAACCGACGAATCAGGGTAGTGGCCGACAGAAAACGGCGCCGCAGGCACGGTGCTAAGGAGCGCAATGGAAGACTGCTTGCATTAAGAAGCGACGGAATCAACAAAAAGTATTACGATATACTCTGTAATGTTGACATATAGTTGTCAACATTTGCAGTGTAAAATAGAACTGAAAATCAATTAATCATCTGTCAGGAGGAAACGTGATGCGAAATAAAGCTTTGGTAATCATTGACATCCAAAATGACATCACAAAGAATTACAAGGATATCATTGATAATATTAACAAAGCAATTCATTGGGCGGTTCAACATGATATCCATGTCATCTATGTCAGGCATGAGAACCTGTCGGATGGCACGAGAACTTTTAAACCGAATACACATGGAGCCGAACTTGCTTCCGATTTAATCATCGCATCTCAGAATATATTCACAAAGTCAAAGGGGAACGCATTAACCTGTGAAGAACTGGAAGCCTTCATTCATAATAATGCCATATCAGATTTTTACGTTACCGGAGCGGATGCCACTGCTTGTGTAAAATCAACCTGTTACAATTTGCGCAAAGTGAATTATAATGTCTTCATCCTATCCGACTGTATAACCAGTTATGATAAAAAGAAAATTGAAGGAATGCTGCGTTATTATGAAAGCAAAGGCAGCAAAATTATCCGGTTAAACGACTTGTTAACAGATCCTATCTTTCAGGGATAGAAATGCTTTTGGATTCAACGGCGAGGAACGCGAATAATTAAATCAAGGGAGTAGCTTAAACTCACAAAATAAAGAAGCACATCCCGTGTCATTGTACAATGACACGGGATGTGGTTTTGTATGGTGGGATTAGTAGGGCTCGAACCTATGACCTCCACGATGTCAACGTGGCGCTCTAACCAACTGAGCTATAATCCCATCGATTCTGTTCAAGCGACGTGATATATGATAGCATAAGGCAGGTA
>JAEWYP010000071.1 GCA_023395615.1 Bacillota bacterium | reverse complement strand
GATGAACATTACCGGCTGTTCAGCGAAATCAAGGACGAAATTTCACAGAACCATGGGGAAGCGTTTGTGATGAAGGCATCGCTGGAAGAAGACGGGCAGAAAGTGATTGAAAAACGGTTTAACTCCGCAAGAGATGAGGAATACGGAGAGTTTCTTGAGCAATGCGAAGATTACTTCAAAGAAATCGATAAAGAAATTGCCCGCGAAAATTTTACGTTTGCGGAAATAGAAGAAAACGAAGTCGAACTGGATAAACTGAAACAGTGGTATTCGAAAATCATGGCCAGGGATACCTTTGGAGCCTCCCTAAGAGAAGCGTCCGGGACGTCGCTTTTAAAGTGTGCCGAGATGTTGGATAAATTTTGCGATAAAGTATATGAGTTTGCCAATCAGAAACAGGGGGACTAGTATGAAAAAGAAAAGCATAATATCCAATATTGTGTTGATCGGTCTTGTCAGCCTGTTTATCGATATGAGTACAGAAATGGTATATCCTTTGATCCCAATCTTCCTTACGGCCACGCTTGGAGCATCGCCCGCAATTGTTGGGATTATTGAAGGAATCGCCGAGAGCATTGCATCGCTTCTCAAAGTATTCAGCGGTTACATCGGGGATGTGTATCATCACAAAAAGCGTCTTACCTTTATTGGTTATTCGGCCTCTGTTCTCTATAAAGTATTCCTGCTTCTTGCCGCATCGTGGCCTGGTGTTTTAGTGGCAAGAGTTATCGACAGAACGGGAAAAGGTATCCGTACCGCTCCGCGCGATGCTCTTGTTGCGCAGTCCAGCGACGGGAAAAAGCTCGGGAGGTCGTTCGGTCTGCACAAGATGCTGGATATGGCGGGCTCCTCTCTCGGAGCGCTGATTGCTTACCTTTTTATAACATCCAGCGTAAGTTTCCACCAGGCGTTTCTGTTGTCCATCATCCCAGCTGTTATTGGAATTCTCATCATACCAGCCGTCAGAGAAGATAAAAGCAAGGTTGCCGCAAGTAAAAAACTCCCACTGAGGGGCGTTCGCCTTGACGGAACTCTGAAAATGTACCTCGCGGTAATATTCGTCTTCTGTATCGGCAATTCGTCAAACACTTTTCTGCTTTTAAAAGCTCAGGAGCAGGGTTTTTCGACATCGCAGGTTATGCTGTTGTATTTTATTTTCAATGTATCCGCTTCTCTCCTTGCCATTCCGTCAGGAAAACTATCCGACAAGTTTGGAAGGAGCAGAGTCCTTGTTCCCGGATATTTTCTCTATGGCTTTGTCTATCTGGGTTTTGCGTTCTTAACCCAAAAGCCTGCGATTCTGATCCTTTTTATCGCTTATGGCGCATATAACGCCTTGATCAGCGGCGCAGAAAGAGCATTTATTGTCGAAACCGCTCCGTCAGGATTAAAAGGAACGGTTCTCGGGATATACGGCATGCTACAGGGAATCGGGTTGTTATTGGCCTCTGTCATCGCCGGTTTCTTATGGGATACGGTCAGTTCGGATGCTCCTTTTCTGCTCGGTGGCATTCTCGGGATTCTCTCTGCCCTTTTCATCGGAATCATCCTCAACAGACAGAGCAACGTTCAACGTTCCAATGCTGCTCCCGAATAATATGTTTGACTCCGACGTCGACAATGCTTGGAATGGATAACCGATTCCCGTACGCTCGAACTGGCCTTTACTGGGCGGAACCCTCCTTATAAGTTGAAATTCTTCGTATCGCCATCCCTATCTGCCATATTTAACCCTTTCTTAATCCATGATTTTAGCCGATTGCAGAAAACCGCAAAGCCAAACATCAAACCGACTCTTTACATGGCGTCGGGTGATCGCTTTGAAGGGCAAACTGCCTTTCCTCTACTATGCCGGCTTCCTGTGACCAATGAAAAAGCGAATGGTTCTCCGGATTATAGCACCAGCCGGGACCAGCGTGCATATCAGTGTGTAAACGGTCTGTGTTGCAACAGCATTCGAGCCGCGCTGCCAGCACTTCTCCACACAGGTTGAATGCAAACGCGCCATTGGACGTGACGGCGACGAGGCAACTATACTGCGAGTCCCAAACCAAAGTACCGGAAATATTGCCTTCTTTGTCCGGAATAAAAACGTCGCAGTCCACTTCGCTTTCCTTAAGCAGAATATGCTCACCATACTCTCTCTCCTGGGCCGTTGCATTCAGGTCATAGAACTGCAATTTTTCATGTTCACAGGGTTTAAAATCATCATCTTCCGGCGAATCGTCTTCTTCCGGCGAATCTTCCTCTTCCTCCCCCGGAGCGTCCGTAACGGTCACCAACCGGTCATTGCCGATAAAGGCACAGGGTCGATCCCAGTTATCAACGCGGCAGTATTGAAGGTAAGTTCCCGAAAGCTCGTATTGCCGTAAAAAATCATCGGTACGAAAACAGAGCAAACGCCCAAGCGGATGCCACAGCCAGCCATTGGATACAAAGAAGGATCCGTCCGGCGAAACGTGAAGCAGGCTGTGAAAATAGTCGATATAATTCTTCTCCTCATATACCGGCTGAGTGTTCGTTTGGTCTGTGTTCTCCGGTATCACCTCCCGTATATACACTTCCCGATCGGTCAAGTTGCGACCGGTTTCCACATCCATAATATCAAGGCGGTTCCAGTCTGTCTGGTGAATGAGTAACACGCGTCCCTGACGAATCAAAAAACCAATGGAGTAACTGGAGACTTCAACATAATAATCCTCCCGGCTCAATTCTCGTACGGCAGCGGTATCCAGATTGACCAAAGCGGCATGCGTACCAAAACGTTCGGTTACGCAAACCCAGGGTTCGCACACATAAAGTTTTATCTCCCCGTCGATACTGATATAGGGGAGTGACGCGATCACTGTCGGTGCTTCTCCTGCCTGTGCCTGATAAAGAAACCCGTCGTTCCCGAAAAGAACATACCTTCCGGCATGTTGGTTAAAAGGGGCAATATGTCTGATCTCCATAAACAGATTCTCTCTTTCCATCAGGCAGCAGTCTGGCCGCTTCCAGAAACATGAAAAATCCCTGAAACAGGCCCAATCGCTACACTTTTCCACGTATTATAGCGCAGAGACACGCCATGCACAATAACGCGTTGCATGTTCCGCTTCCAAAAATATCCGTGGGATCAAGTCCCGTTCTCCTCTTCTGAGCCCTTCTTTCCGCATGCGCTCCCCATACAGACGATTCCATACGGCCACGTTCCCGATAACAGGCCTCGCTTTCATTCTCAATAGGCTCCCTCCTGCCGATTTCAACTTCATTCACCTACATTTTCATAAGAAATCCCAACTGTGCGGTTTCGCTTACATTCCTATCTGGTATAATATACCTATCCAGATCATTGGAAGAATACGCACCCCCCAACGCCCACACTACGGAGGGATGGTTATGGAGAATCGGTTGAATATCCAAAGTGCAAACGGCATCGACGTACTCGACTGGTTTTCTTCCGGCGCAAGCGAGGTCGCGGCGCATATCCGGTATCTCAACCTCATCAATGTTTTCCCGGTCGCGGACGGCGATACGGGTACCAACATGGCAACCACGATGCGTGCCATGGTGGAGACCCCCGCGCGTGATCCGTCCTTTTCGCAGATGCTTCAGAGGCTTTCGCAGGCCGGTCTCGAAAGCGCGAGAGGGAACTCCGGCCTCATTTTCGCATCCTATGTAAGCGGTCTTGCGCAGGAAAGCCGCCCGTATGAACGGGTTGGAGTTCGGGAGTTTGCCAAGGTGGCTTACGGTGCGGTTCGTCATCTGTATCAGGCGGTAGAACATCCCCAGGAAGGTACGCTGATGAGCGTCATCCGCGACTGGGCGTCTTACCTGCAACATAATAACGAACAATATCAGGGGTTTGCCGAGCTGTTCACCGATGCGTACCACGCGGCGCTGATTTCGCTGGAAAAAACCAAAACACAACTGGCTGTTCTGCGAAAAAACAGCGTAGTGGATTCAGGCGCGGCAGGTTTCGTTCGCTTTTTGGAAGGAATCAACCGTGTGTTTGCCGAGGGAAGGCAAACAGTGACCCTTTCCGAGGAAGAAGTTCCCTTCCTTGTTCCCGAGGAAGAATCCATTGCCTACCGTTATTGCACCGAAGCGCTGGTACGCTTGCCCGATGTGGCAGACGGCGACACGCTGGAGGGTCAGGTTCGGCAGGCGCTGGATCCGTTTGGCGATTCGCTGATTGCCACAGCGCGCAATGGGAAGTTGAAGGTGCACATCCACACCAATACGCCGGAGTTGGTGATGGAACGGCTGGCAACATTCGGCACCCTGCTGAACCAGAAAGCAGACGACATGGCGCTGCAAAACCGTCTGCGCACGCAGGCCGCCGGAGGGGTTGGCCTGATCACGGACAGCATTGCGGACATTCCCGATTCCTTCCTGCTGGATAACCGAATTTCCATGTTGCCGTTGGGAGTGATCGTCGGGGAAACCGCCTTTCTGGATAAAACAACCATTCGCCTGCCCCAGCTTTTGAACCAGATGGAGCAGCCAGGCGTTTACCCCACCAGTTCTCAGCCCGAGCCGGGCCGCATCCGTGCTTTGCTCAGTGCACGGCTGGAACAGTTTGATTCGCTGATTGTGTTAAGCGTTGCCAACCGGTTAAGCGGCACCTATCAGGCGCTTACACAAGCCGCCCGGCAGCTGGAAACGCCGGAGAAGAAAATCACGGTGATCGATACCCGCCTGAACAGCGGCGCTCAGGGTTTACTGGTCAAGCTGGCTGCCGACCTGCTGGCGCAGGGACGCACTCACGACGAAATCGTAGAGGCGGTTACCCGGCGCATTTCCCGTACCCACATCTATGTATGCCTGAACACGCTTGCCTACGCCGTGCGCGGCGGACGAGTGCCGGATACCATTGGCAGACTGGGCATGAAAATCGGGCTGCGTCCCATCATGACACTGGATAAACATGGGCACGGGGCCGCTTTCGGCGCTGCGTTCAGCCAGGCAGGCCTTACCCGCAAGATCATGCGGCTAACCCGCAGAGCCATGCGCCGTAACGGAATCGAAGCCTACGCGATTGTACACAGCGATAATCTTCCGCTGGCCAACGACTACCGGGAGCAGTTGACCCGGCTGATCGGTAAACCGCCGGAGTTTGTGGCGGAAGTGTCGGCAGCCGTCGCGCTCCACGCCGGCCCCGGCACCGTCGCAGTCTGCTATACGGAAAAGAACGGAGGGAAAGTATGACAGCCGCAGCCATCCTGATTTTCGTATATTTTACCGTCCTGTTTCTGGTGGGCACGGCGCGCCGCAACAACAGCGTCGTGGACGTCGGCTGGGGCATCGGCTTTGTGCTGGTCGCCTGGTGGATGTTGTTGCAATATGCCCCGTTCACGCTGGCGCGCGTTACCATGACGCTGCTGATTACCCTGTGGGGCACGCGGCTGTTTTCCCACATCCTCCGCCGCAACCTGGGCAAGCCGGAAGATTTCCGTTATGCCAATTTCCGGCGCGAATGGGGGAAGTGGCTGGTGCCGCGGGCGTTTCTACAGGTGTACATGTTACAGGGCGTTTTGATGTACCTCATCTCGCTGCCTGTGCTTCTCGCCCCGGGCAGTTCCCATACGGTTCAACCGGTATGGTACGGGTTGGGATTAGCCGTGTTCGCTATCGGGTTTATGTTTGAAGCGTTGGGTGACGCGCAGCTGCGCCGTTTCATCGCCGATCCCGCGCATAAAGGCCAGTTGATGACAGGCGGCCTGTGGCGGTATACCCGGCATCCGAATTATTTCGGCGAGGCCACCATGTGGTGGGGAATCTTTCTGATTGCGCTCAGCGCGGGCATCTCCCCGCTGGCCGTTATCAGTCCCATCACAATCACCTTCCTGCTGCTGTTCGTTTCCGGGGTGCCGCTGCTGGAAAAGAGTATGAAGAACCGGCCGGGGTATGCCGATTACGCGCGCCGCACAAGTATATTTATCCCCTGGTTTCCAAAAAAGTAGCGATATATCCTAAGGAGGTATGAACGATGAACCTTTCTATCGGTTGGGCTGACGTACGGAATTATCTGATCGCGCTGGTGGTGTTTCTGGCAATCGACATGCTATGGCTCACCGTGATCGCCAAGCAGCTGTATGCCGAAAAACTCGGGTACCTGATGGCGCCCAAAGCCAATCTGCTGGCCGCGCTGGCCTTCTACCTGCTCTTCATTCTCGGCCTGATGGTGTTTGTAATCCAGCCCGCGCTGGCAAGCGGCAACTGGTTGCAGGCGTTGCTGGCCGGCCTGTTCTTCGGGCTGGTCACGTACGCCACCTACGATCTCACCAACCTTGCGACGGTTAAGGACTGGCCGATCCTGATTACGGTTCTGGACCTGCTTTGGGGCAGTTTCGTCAGCGGAGTAACCGCTCTGCTCAGTTTCTGGATTATCCGGCTGTTCTGATCTGCATACTGGCGGCGGTAAAGGCGGCGAAATCCACCGCCTTTTTGTGCTTCACAGGCCTTGCGTTCCCCCTTGTTTGTGCCGAAGTCCCGTCTCCGGTCCGCTGTTTTTCTTTTTGGAATTTTCTTCATTCTCCCTCTTGCAAACCCGTCCATCCCGTATATAATTCTGGATTGAGGCGGGTGAAACCATGGCAGAAAGCCGTGTTTATCTGGTGCCGGACTATTATCCGGCGTTTTCCTGCAAACTGGGCCGTTGCCGTGCCTGTTGCTGCACGGGATGGCCGGTTTCGCTTTCGTTGCAGGATTATTATCATTTGCTGGGCATTCCCTGTAAAAAAACTTTGCGGGCGAAGCTGGACTGCGCGCTCAAGCCGCTGCCCAATCCCACGAATGAGAAGTACGCGGAGCTTGCCCACCGTTTCGACGGGGATTGCCCGCTCCGGATGGCGGACGGACGCTGCGCTATCCACGCGGAACTGGGAGAAAGCTCCCTGCCGAATGTCTGCCGGTTGTATCCGCGCGCCGTACGCGGGGAAGGGAACGATGAGTGCTCCTGTGCCAACAGTTGCGAAGCCGTGGTGGAGTTATTGCTGTGTCACGAAGCGCCCCTGTCGTTCGTACCCCGTTCCCTTCGCTTTGACCTGCCCAGGCAGGCGGAGCGCACCGTGTTTTTTGAATCCGTGGGTCACGAGCAGGAGATTCGGCTGGCCTTGATCCGAATCCTACAGAACCGTTCCCTACCGTTTCCCCAGCGCTTCTCCGTACTGTGGCAGACCATGCGGGCGCTGGAACCCTTAATTCGCCGCGGCGACGAAGCGGCAGTCGAGCGACTTTTGCAGGCTCCGTCCCCTCAGCCTGTGCAGGGGAATCCGCCACAGGCTCTCCAAACCGTGCAGCAGATTCTGGCGACACTTTCGCAGCAAAGCGCAGGACTTCGCGCATGTCGGGATACCGCACTCGCCGCTTTCGACGGCGACTGCGCGCCGGAAGCTTACGAGCAGGCCGCCGCTCGCTTTACGGTACGTTTTCCGCTCTGGCCCTCCTTTTTTGAAAACCTGCTGGTCAATCACCTGTTTTTTACGCGCTTTCCGTTTGTGGAAGCGCGTTGGGATTTTCCCGGGCAATTTGCCGCCCTGTGCACCGTGTACGGCCTGCTGCGCTTGCTGGCTATCGGCGCATGCGCCGGGAACATACGCGAGGACGAAACCACGCAGGACGCGCTGGTAGATGTTGTGGCGGGCGCTTTCCGCGTGATCGACCACACCCTGTTTCACCGCCGAGTAACGCCGATTCTGCGTGATCTCGGGTTGACAACCCCCGAAGAGGCGCTTCAGCTGACGATTTTATAAGTTCATCAATTTCTTGCCTCCGTCCAGACAATCCCGTCAGATCGCTCCAGATGAACAGGCGCCCTCCCGCCGTTTTCTACGGCAGGAGGGTGCGCTGATGTTGCCCCGGGTTCTTCTGTTTTCAGGTTGCCCAGTTGAATTTCGGGTTATCGGGAAACGTTTCCGCTTCCTTCCGCTACGGACGGAAGTTCATTTCGTCTCAGCATGTCAAAAAACCTACGTTTTCCGGTGGTATCGGAGGGCCGGAGCCCTCTGATTCAATTCGTATCGCCCGGCTTTGCCGGGCGGGCGGGGAGTTTGCGGCGTGGCCGCAAACAGACCCGTAATTTAAAAAAGTGGCGAAGTCCACTTTTTTAACAGTCTGGGACGAACGTTTATTTCGTCTGTTCCCAGTCCTCTTTCTCCCGCACGATCTTCACATTCGGATCGTACCGCTTGTTCAAAATTCGGGTAGCCTTGCGGTTTTCCACCGTGTCGAACAGGATGGAAAAATCATAATCCGGCGGATACAGCTCCGCCGCCGCAACGCGCAGTTGCAGGCGGGTATGTTTCACCTTCCGCTTTTCTCCCTTCACCTGCACCACCACATCGCCGTTTTCGTCGGCAGGGCGGTAGACGATCCCGCCTTCTTTTTCTGGCAGTACCACCACGCTGTCTCCCAGATGGAATTTCTGCGCGGGGTCGTTCTCCGGCTTGCGTTCCACCATCCGTTGCAGGCGGCTGGGCGGAACTTTCATTGTTGAGCGCGCCTCCTCCGCCGAAAGGGGGGTGCCGTATACCTCGTGTCCGGCGCGCGCCAGCAGATGCGGCGGCATCCCCAACCGTTCCGCAATCTGCAGGGCGCAGCTTTCGCCGCTCTTGCCCATTTCCAGTCGGTACTGCGGCGCAAGCGTCGCCTGATCGAACGCCATGCGCGCGCTCATCACGGTATCCGTTTTTTCGGCATAGGTTTTTACCTGCGGGTAATGCGTCGTCACCAGAAACAGGCATTCCCTGCGGCGCAGTTCCTCCAGCACCGCAACGGCGATCCCCATGCCTTCGGCGGGGTCGGTACCGCTGCCCAGTTCGTCCAGCAGCACAAGGCTGTCCCGGCTGGCGTGTTGCAGGATATGGATCACGTTGGTGATGTGTCCCGAAAAGGTAGACAGGTTTTGGGCGATATTCTGGCTGTCGCCGATATCGCACCAATACCAGTCAAACAGGGCCAGATAACTGCCCTCGGCGCAGGGTACATGCAGGCCGCACTGCGCCATCAGGCACAGCAGACCGACCGTTTTCAGCGCCACGGTTTTCCCGCCGGTATTGGGTCCCGTCACCACCACGCCCCTTGTGCCCGGTTCCATTACAAAGTCCAGCGGCACGCAGCGTTCCGGGTCCAGCAGAGGATGGCGGCCCCGGCGGATCGTCATTCTGCGCTCGCCACCCACCTGCACGGCATTGGCTTTCATCGCCGCGCTCAACTTGGCTTTAGCGAATAGAAAGTCCAGCGCCACCGCCGTTTTCTGGTTCCGGTGGATCCGGTCCGCATGTTCGGCCACCAGACTGCTCAGTGTGTACAAAATGCGCCGCGCTTCGGCGTCCTCCGCCGCTTCCAGCTGCGCCATCTCCTCCTGCAGCGTCGCAATCGCCCTTGGCTCCATAAACAGGGTCGCGCCCGTCGCGGATGTGTCGATCACCGCGCCGTCGAACTGTTTCTGATACTGGCGAAGCACCGGCAACACATAGTGGCCGCCGCGCCGGGTAACGTATCCGTCCGCGAGCATTTGCCTGCGGCTTTGCAGAAGTTGGTTCAGTTTTTCCTTGATTTTACTTTCCTGCAGGGTCATTTTCCGGCGCAGATCTCGCAGGAGAGGGCTGGCCTCGTCGCGCACGCGGTCGACCTCCACGCAGCGTTCAATTTCCGCCTGCAACGCGTCCATATTCTCCAGCCCGTGGGCATAGCTGGCAATCTCCGGGTGTTCGCCCGCCCCGCGCATCAGGTATGCGACGATCCGCCGGCAGGACATGGCAAACAGCGCCACCCCCGCCAGCTGCTCCGGCGTAAGCATCGCGCCGATTTCGCTTTGCGTAACGGTTTCGCTCATCCCGTCCATCACCGCCAGCGGCGGCGCGCCGCATGCATCCAGCATGTTTCTGGCGGCCGTCGTTTCCGCCATTCGGCTTTGGCACACCGCTTCTGCGGTGATCGGGGTCAACGCGTCAATTTGTTCCTTCGCCGCCTGCGTTACGGCACATTCTTTCAGTTTTTCCAATATCGCCGGAAACTCCAGCATGATCCAATTCCGATCCAAGTTCATCTCTCCTCATGATTGAATACGCATGAGCGAGACGGGGGGATTCCCATACAAAACAAAAAACATAGCGATCACACTATGTCTGCGGTCATCTCCGGCGGGAGTGCGCAGTCACAGTTCTGTATGAAGCATACTTAAACACAGGCGATCATGCGGTCGCCGGTTGTGTTTCAAAGCATGTACCCCTTTACAGAACCGATAACAAACACACACCTCCAATAAGAACTGCACTGATTATAAATCAGCTGCCCCGGCGCTGTCAACCCTGTAACTCACACCCGGCAGGTAATACGTCCGCCCCGGGCGAAGCTCACGGAAACCTCACCCATTTCTAATCTTTACAGGCTTGACGGTTCGCATCGTTTTTTCCATAATAGCTTCGTAACGAAGATAAAGAAACAGCCCGCCCGACAGGCGGGGAAAGGAACCACTCCATGGAAGAAACCTTCGACCTGACCACATACCTGAACAAAGGCTCGGAAAGCCTGATCGCCGATATTCTGCGTTCCACGCTGCGCAACCCCAAAGAAACCCTGTTCTTACAGCGTTACCATTCCTGTCAGTCCGGGATGGAAGCGCGCCGAATGGCCCACGAAGCCGAAGGGCTGCATATTCCCCTGTTCCTCATCGCCAGCATTACCAGCGCCTGCAACCTGTATTGTAAGGGCTGTTACGCGCGTGCCAACGGCCAGTGCGGCCAGCAGAAGGGCACACCCCTCAGTCAGCAGGAATGGTCCGGCGTGTTTTCACAGGCCGAAGCGGCCGGCATCTCCTTTATCCTGCTGGCAGGCGGCGAACCCTTCCTGCGGATGGATGTGCTGGAAGCCGCCGCGGAAAAGGAGGGGATCATTTTCCCCATTTTCACCAACGGCACCGTGATGGGCCCGGATGCGTTACAGCTGCTGGACCGGCACCGCAACCTTGTGCCTGTGGTCAGCCTGGAAGGCGGGCAGGATGCGACGGACGACCGGCGCGGCGAAGGTGCCTATCAGGTGATCCGACAGACCTTTGAACACCTGTCGGCGCGCAAGCTGTTGTTTGGCACCTCCATCACCGTAACCACACAAAACATGGCGGAAGTAACCGACCCCACTTTTGTGCAGGACCTGTACGATCAGGGCTGCCGGTTGCTTTTCTACATCGAATATGTTCCTGTGGCCCCCGGCACGGAGGCCCTCGCGCCGGACGACGCGGCCCGCACCCGGATGGAACAGGCGCAGGCGGCCCTGCGCGCGCAGTATCCCGGTATGGTGTTTTTAGCTTTTCCCGGAGACGAGAAATATATGGGCGGCTGCCTTGCGGCCGGACGGGGCTTTTTCCACATCAACGCCACGGGCGGCGCGGAGCCTTGCCCCTTCTCCCCCTATACCGACGTAAGCGTACGGGACCATACGCTGCTGGAAGTGCTGCAATCGCCGTTTTTCCGTAAAGTTCGGGCGCTCAACGAACAGGAAAGCACCCACGCCGGTGGCTGTACCCTGTTCGCACAGGAGGCGCAGGTGCGCAGTCTGCTTTTTTCCTGATCTCCGCTCAGAAACACAGGATATCGGTCACGGTACGCTCCACCCCGCCGCTGGGCTTGTTGAGAATCTGCCCCTGAAACCACATCTCAGTGGAACCGCCGCCGTCCAGATTCATGGCGGTCTCCGCGCCGTACTGCAAAAACAGCTGTTGCAAGTCCGGCAGGGTAATCCCTTCGGAGTAACCTTCCTGCCGCCCGTCCACCACGAGGATCACATAATGCAGCGGCCCGATCTGCCCGATTGCCGTACGCGGTTCCAACCGGGTCGACCGGGTAGAAATCAGGTCGAACGCCGGGTTGAACTCCGTCGCTTCTGCGTTTCGAATCAATTCGGGACCAAATTCAAAACTCTGCCATACGCCCGCGTCGATCAGCTGTTTGCCCAGCGCGGCGGGATCCTCGCCGTTCCGGTCTGTTTTCACAGACATATCCCCGTTCGCGTCCACCGTAAGCAGGTTGCGCGTCGTGGTTTTCGCGCGCAGTAACTTTCCGTTTCGGATAATAATCCCATGATCGTGTGTGCCGCAATCGTCCCCGTTGATGGCCAGCACCGCACCCGCCGCCGTCGCCAGGCTGGACACCGTTTTCCCGCTGTTGTCCAGCGCTGTTTGAAAGCCCGATACCTGGCTTAACTGCACGTCGGCCACAAAATAGGTGATTCCGTTTCCGCTTACCTGATTGATGACAATCGAGCGACTGTCATCCTGATACTGCCAGCCGTAAGGCGGTTCGATACAGGGAGATTCCAGCGCCTGTGCCGGCGCGATTAACAAGGTAACCACGAAAAACGCCGCAATCCAATAACCAAATTTCTTCCGCATATGCATACTCTACTCCTCCACAATCGCAATTTCCAGCCAGCGCTGTCCCTGCCATTGATGATAAAATAGGGTCAGATAACGGATAGGGGTCGGAGATACCAACAGGTTCCTACGAAAGCAAAGCAACTGAATTCGGCGGTTTCACACGGGATATTGTTTCGAATTTCGGTACTATTATACAACGACGCCGCAACGGTCGTAAACCGGCGGCGTCTGTTTTTTCAATATTTTACTTTTCATCATTTTGCTCGGGCTACGCCCTCCGGTTTCCCGCAGGGGGG
>JAEWYP010000069.1 GCA_023395615.1 Bacillota bacterium | reverse complement strand
GTCTCGGTGTCCACCGAACTGGTCGCTTCGTCCAGAATGAAGATGGCAGGGTTGGCGATCATCGCGCGCGCGAAGGAAATCAGCTGTTTCTGCCCGGTCGACAGGCGGTTGCCGCCTTCCCCCACGTCGGTATCGTAGCCGTTCTCCAGCGCCAGAATAAATTCTTCGGCGTTCACCAGTCGCGCCGCGGCTTCCACCTCTTCATCCGTGGCTTCCAATCGCCCGTAGCGGATGTTATCGCGCACCGTGCCGGAGAACAGGTGTGGGGTTTGCAGCACATACCCCAGGTTGGATTGCAGCCAAAGCTGAGACCGTTTCCTGTAATCCACTCCATCAATCTTGATTTCTCCTTCCGTCGGTTCGTAAAACCGACAGATCAGGTTGACGATAGTGGATTTGCCGCTTCCGGTTTCCCCTACGATGGCGATGTTCTGCCCGGCTTTGATTTGCAGGCTGAAATCGTCCAGCACCTTTTCTCCGCCGGTATAGCGGAAGGTAACATGGTCAAACTCGATATCGCCGTGGATTTTCGGCCAGTTTTCCTTTTTGGGGTGGAAACTGTCGCCGTACTCCTCAATCACTTCCGGCGTATCTGCAATTTCGGGTTCCGTCTCCAGCAGCGTAATCACGCGTTCGGCAGCGGCCTGCGCCTGCTGCATTTCGGCAAACCGGCGGGCGATATTGCTGATCGGCTCAAAAATCTGCATGGCGTACGTCATAAACGCCGTAAGCGTACCAATGGAGGTGGCGCCGGTCGCCAGCGCCAGATGCCCGCCGCGGTACAGCACCAGCGCCGTGGCGAACCCGCCAAGCGACACCACAATGGGCAGGAAGGTCGCGGAAGTGATGGCTGCCTGTACGGACGATTTGCGCATGCTTTCCGTAACCTGCGTAAACTCCTCCGTGTTTGCGTTTTCACGCACCAGCGTTTTCGTAGCTTTGGCGCCCATAATGCCTTCGTTGAACGCGCCGGTGATTTTAGAGTTGATTTTGCGCACCTCGCGGTAGCTGGCCAGTATCTTTTTTTGAAAGTAAGCAGCGACGACCGCGATGATCGGCACTACGGCCAGCACCACCAGCGCGAGCCGCCAGTTGATCACAAGCATCGTAACCGATACGATCAGCACATACGCGACGGACCAGATCACGTCCATCAGGCTCCAGGCCACTGTGTCCCCCAGGCGCTGGGTGTCGCTGGTCATGCGTGCGATCAGATAACCGACAGGGGTTTTATCATAGAAGGAGAAAGGCAGTTCCTGCAGGTGGCGGAAGCCGATCTGGCGGATCAGCCGGCATAGCCCGACTTCCACTTTTCCGCAGAGGTTAATAAAGGTGAAGATGCAGGTCGTCTGGCACACCACGCACAGCGCGTAGGCGGCAATGAATCCGCCCAGACCGTTTAGCGTGCCGTTGACCGCGAACCGGTCGATCGCCTGCCGGTTCAGCAGGGGGAAACACACATCCAGCGTCGCCGTGATCGACATGGTAATCAGGATGGCGATCAGGTGTTTCCGAAAGGGTTGGGCGATACGCATCAGTTTTTTCCAGACACCCATGTCAATATGGTCGGAATAATCATGCTCCTCGAAGGACTGCACAGGTTGGAGCCTCCTTTGTATTCTGGTCGTCGTTCATTTCGTCTTCCAGAGCCGACTGGATACGGTAGATGCGGCGGTACAGCCCTTCCTGCGCGATCAGTTGCGCGTGCGAACCCAATTGCACAATCTCGCCGTGCTGCATCACCGCGATCACGTCCGCTTCCGCCAGCGTCGTCAACCGGTGAGAGATAATAAAGGTTGTCGCGTGGCTGCTTCCCTCGGTGCGTTCCTGCGCGAGCGCCTCACGGATGGCGCGGTCGGTTTCGGTATCCACCGCCGAAAGGGAATCGTCGAAAATCAGGATATCGTTTTGTTTAAGCAATGTGCGCGCAATCGCGATGCGCTGTTTCTGGCCGCCGGAAAGGGTTACACCGCGTTCGCCGACCATGGTTTCATAGCCGTTTTCAAACCCTTCGATAAAGTCGTTCGCGCAGGCTTCCCGGGCGGCGGCAAATACCATGTCGTCGGTACAGTTTTCGCGCGCGATCCCGATATTGTTGCGTACGCTCCGGGAATACAGGAAGGGTTCCTGCAGAACAAGCCCGACGCGGGAACGCAGGTAGGGCTTGCGAATGTGGTTGATGTTTACCCCGCCGATCAGGATTTCACCGCGGCTTACATCGTACAGGCGTTGCAGCAGGTGCATCAGGGTTGACTTTCCGCTGCCCGTGGCGCCCAGAATGGCGACCGTCTGGCCGGGCTGCACCGTCAGGTTGATGTCCTTTAGAATTTCGCGGCCGTCTTCATAGGCGAACCCGACGTGTTTAAACTCAATCACCCGGTTCATCGGATAATCAGCCGCTTCCGCATCGTCCTTTTCGGGTTCCGTTTCCAAGATCTCACATACGCGCCCGAAAGACACCATCGCCTTGCCCAGGTCCGACAGAATGCGCCCAAGCTGACGAATCGGCCACAGCAGCATCGAGATATAGCTTACGAACAGCACCATCTGCCCGATGGTCAACTGTTCCGGGGCGGTTACAACCATAACCAGTCCGCAGATCACCGCGATCCCCGTTTGCAGCATCGACATCGCATCGGAGCTGCCCCAGTAGACGGACAGCAGCCGCACCAGTTTCAGCGATTTGCGATAGTAATCGTCGTTGAAACCGTCAAACTTTTCATCCTCAAACTTTGCGCGCCCAAACGCGCGCACCACGCGCACGCCGGTCAGGTTCTCCTGAAGGACTGCGCTCAGTTTACCCTCGGCCTCGTCTGAAATCAGGAAGTACTTCTGCACGAGGTTGAAGAATAGCAGAGCGAACAGGAACAGCGGGGGCACCAGCACCATGGAATACAGGGTCATGCGAACGTTGATGTTCAGCAGAATCGCCATCGCAAGCCCCACCGTAGTCACCGCGTGGAATATTTCCACCAACTGTGACGAGAGAAAGCCACGAATCGTATCCACATCCGACGTGCAGCGCTGGATCAGGTCTCCGGTCTGCGCTTTCACGTGGTAGCCGTAGCTAAGCTGTTGCAGATGGCTGTATAACCGATCACGCAAAGTCTTGCTGAATCTTTCGCTCGCTTCCGCGGTCCAGCGACCACGAAGGTACTGGAAAACGCTGCCGATCAGGTACAGTGCAATCAGTGCGGCGGCAATAATCCACAGGTGAGATGTCAGGTATGTGATGCCTCCGCGCGCCGTAAACCATTCGCCGATGAACCCCGGCAGAGCAACGGTAGCGTCCGTTTTATGCTCCGATACGTTCACCAGCGCGTCGATCGTGCCGGAAAGCATTACAGGCGTCACCAGCCCGATGCCGACGCCTATGATCATTGCGCCGATTGCGCCCAGATAGCGCAGTCGGTTTCCCTTCATCAGGCTGGACAGGATTTTTCTCCGTTGGGTCGTCATAGATACCTCCAAACAATATAAAAAACAGGCTTTCGGTCCGTGCCGAAAGCCTGTTTTGGGTCTTGCGATTCTGCGGTCAGTTCATTCGCTGGCGCACAGACAAAACAGACAGACGGGCACATTTTTCCTTCGCGGCGACTGCATAGAGACGAATAGACAGACTCGTCCCCTTGATAACCATAGCAGAAGAACGGTCGATGCGAAGCTCAAAGATGTTGCTCACTTTAATGTGCCCCCCTTTCCAATCAATTTCAAATGCGTGATTTAGTATAACCAATTTCAAAAGTACTGTCAACTATTTTTCTCAAAAATCGAAAAATTTGTTTTTCTCTTGTTTTTCTGTTCCGTCTGTCGATTTGAGCAGACATTTGACCCCGGCACACTTGATGTGCCGGGGCCGGATGATAGTGATTTAAATCTGCTGTCTGTTTCAGTTCGCGGCCGGCGTCGCCGTTGCGGTTGCGTCTGCGGCCGTGGCATTGGCGGGCGTTGGCATCGTCTGGATAGAGAGTGCCGTGTATCCGTTGGTTTCATCCCCGCTGTACGTTACGCTGACCATTGTATCCACAGTCAGGTTCGCAAGTTCAATCGCCGTATTATCCGCAGAGGTGATTGTGGTATCGGAGGTTACCGTAAAAGTGATTGTCTGCTGGTCTGCGGGATTCATCTGCCCGTTCGCATCCGGTGCATTCCCGTTCTGTTGACCGTTACCGTTTTGCGGGCCTTTTCTCTGTTGATTCTGTCCGTTAGCATCCGGCGTCGCCTGGGTACTTGCGTCCGTCGAACCAGCGTTGCCGCCTTGCGGCGCATTCCCGTTCTGTTGTCCGTTGCCGTTCTGCGGGGGTTGTCCCTGATCGCCAGGCGCGTTGCCATCCGGTTTTCCGTTACCGCCCTGCGGGCCGTTCATCCCGGTCACGGTGACCGTCATCGCGGTCGCATCCACCGCGGTGATTTTACCCATCAGAACCGAATGATCCGACGTTGGCGTTGTCGTACTGCTCGTGCTGCTTTCTGCCATGGATAACCCTGCGAACGCCATCAAAATGACCACCGACATTATCACCGAAAACATTCTTTTCATAAAAGTTCCTCCTGTTCTATTCCTCCCTGGAACACGATCATCCTACTTCCAGCCTGTGTTTGTTTTGTGAATGTCGCGAGATTAAACACGGAAAATTGCTGTTCATTTTACATCCACAAGGGTGGCCCGCAACGAGCCAGGTACGCTGCTTCAACTACCAATTCCATCTGTTTGCGCCTGTCCAACGGATAAAGAACACCCCGCACGATATAAGTGCGGGGTGTTTGCCAATTTTCCGGAAGGAGATTAGTTGCTGGCGGTCGCGGTATCGGTGGGCGCATCCGTAGCAGCGGAATCATCGGCGGTCGCAGCATCCACAGCCGGCAGTTCCGGCAGCGTCTGGATGGTCAGTGCAGAGTAGCCGTTGGTATCGTCGCCGCTGAAGGTGACGCATACCGGCATACCCACGGTCAGGTCGGCAATCGTCAGGGTGGCGGTCGCATCCGCAGCATTGCTCAGAACGCTCTCGTCGGTGATGGCGAAGGTCATTTCCTGCGCGGCGTCGGCAGCAACCGTGGCATCAGCCGCGGGGGCTTCGGTCGCATCGGCAGCCGGAGAAGCAGAGGCATCGGCATCGGCGGCAACAGAAGCCAGCACGTCGCTCAAATTCTGCATCGTGCCGGATACGGTTACAGTCTTGGCGTCAGGATCAATTGCGGTGATTGTGCCAACATAGGCAGTCTCATCCGCCGCAACAGTCGCGGTCGCTTCCGGGGTGGCAGTAGCGCTCTCGGCCAGAGAGAAGCTGGCAAAGGCCATCAGAACCAGAACAGACATCATCAAGCATACTATCCGTTTCATTTGAATATCCCTCCTGAATTTTGTTCTCCCGAATGGAACGGCTCATAAGGTAGTTCCGAAATGTGTTCGTTGTGTGAACGATGGCTGTTTTTCACAAGAAAACGCCCTGCTGATCTGGTCTGTTCTTTTCCGCGGAATACGTAAAAAGTCTTGAGAATCAGCCTGTTCTGCCCGCGGACACATACGAACAATTTACGTAAACGCTTGCAAAACGCGCGCCTTTTTGGTATCCTCATCTCAGGAACATGGAGGAGGAAGCATATGAAAGAGCTTCGCGAAGCAATCTTGCAGCAGGGCTTCGGCATCGGTCAGGACATTGTGAAGGTGGACATGTTTT
The DNA here is from genome assembly GCA_023395615.1 of Bacillota bacterium. GTDB lineage: Bacteria > Bacillota > Clostridia > Christensenellales > Aristaeellaceae > CAXXOK01. The sequence goes on along the minus strand of JAEWYP010000069.1, from coordinate 66,999 downwards.
TAAACCACCGGCTGGATATCGAACTGCTGACCAAAATCGGACAGGCCTTTCACGAGGCGTTTGCCGACGAAAGAGTGGACATGATCCTCACAGTGGAATCCAGCGGTATAGCGGCTGCCATCACCACCGCGCAGGCTTTTGGAAACGTGCCAGTTATCTTTGCCAAGAAAAGCAAAACCACCAGCACCCTGAGCAGTGATGTATACGAAGCGAAAGTATACAGTTTCACCCATAAGACCGATAATTATATCCGAATCGCAAAAAACTATCTTCCCTCCGGTTCGCATGTGCTGATTATCGATGATTTTCTGGCCAACGGCGAAGCTGCCGAGGGGCTGGCGGAAATCGTTCGCCAGGCAGACGCGCACATAGCCGGAATCGGCGTATGCATCGAAAAGGGCTTTCAGCCGGGCGGGCAACGACTGCGCAACGAAGGGTACCGCGTGGTGTCGCTGGCTACGGTGACCGGTATCGAGAACGGAAAACTACGCCTTGCCGAAACCGACGAGGATTGACGCACCGTCTCCCCGTATGCTACAATCATCACGTTCAGCGGTTTAGCTGAATTATGAATTACATTGAAACGGAGCTGAAAAGATGCGTCAATAATCCTGCCACCCCTTCCTTTATCAGGGAGAGCGAAACCCGTTTGCCCACGCTAAACGGATTTTTCGTCGTGGCGGGAAAGCGCAGCCGAAAGGCTCTGTTTTTATATGCGTTTTTTCGCTTTCTCCCTTCCCACCCAGAATGGAGAAGAATGACATGGCTCAAATACAAATCTCTCATCTCACTTTCGGTTATGACGGCAGCGCGGAGGATGTGTTTACCGATCTCTCCTGTCGTTTGGACAGCCAGTGGCGGCTGGGATTAATCGGTCGCAACGGGCGGGGAAAAACCACCCTGCTGCGCCTCCTGGCGGGCGAACTCTGCCCCCGGGAAGGTGCCCTGACCCTTCCATGCAAGCCGGTACTTTTTCCCTTCACGCTTCCCGATTCGCGAGGAATCACACTGGAGGCACTACTTGCCTGCGCGCCGGACACACCGGAATGGCGGCTGGTGCAGGAAGCAAGCCGTCTCGGCTTGCCCGCGGAAGCCTTATCACGCCCTTACGATACCCTGAGCCGCGGGGAGCAGACCAAAGCCCAGCTGGCCGCGCTGTTTGCCCGCGAGGACGCCTATCCCATGATCGACGAGCCTACCAACCATCTCGACCTTCACGGGCGGGAGCTGGTTGCGGATTATCTGTCCCGGCAGAACGGGTTTCTGCTGGTCAGCCACGACCGCGCGTTTTTAAACCGATGCATCGACCATACGCTGTCGCTCAACCGCGCTACCGTAACGGTACAGCAGGGGGATTTTGATACCTGGGAGCGGGAATGGTCGCTGAAAAACGAATCGGAGCAGGCCCGCAACGAACAGTTACAAAAAGATGTGGATCGCCTCACGGAGAGCGCCCGCAGGCAGGCAGAGTGGAGCCGCAAATGCGAAAAGGGTAAATACCGCGTCGCGCCCAGCGAAGTGGCCGCCGTAGACCGGGGCTATGTAGGCGCACGCGCCGCCGCCCTGATGAAACGTTCGCTCAGCGCGCAGGCCCGCATCGAAAAGAGCATCGACGAAAAGCGCGGTCTGATGAAAGACGTTGAGCAGGTTGGCGAACTGAAGCTTTCCCCGCTGGACCCACCCAAACGAATTCTGGCGGATATCCGCGACGGGATGGTTCGGTATGACGGGCGTATCGTATGCGAACATATCCGCTTCACGCTGGAACGGGGTGACCGCGTCGCGCTGATCGGCCGCAACGGCGCGGGGAAAAGCAGTATCCTTAAGTCCCTGTGCGGCTTGTCCGACGCGCTGCAGGGTGACGTAAGCATTTCCGGCGGGCTGACGATCAGTTATGTGCCACAGTCCTCAGAAGGGTTACATGGAAGCCTGCGAGCATTTATCGCCGAACGGAACGCCGACGAAACGCTGTTTAAAGCCATCCTGCGCAATATGGATTTTGGCCGCCAGCAATTTGATAAAGCAATCGAACAGTATAGTGAGGGGCAGAAAAAGAAACTGCTGCTGGCCCGAAGTCTTTGCGAAAAAGCCCACCTGTACGTCTGGGACGAGCCGCTGAACTACATCGATGTTTTCAGCCGCATCCAACTGGAAACATTGATCCTTCAGGCCCGGCCGACACTGCTGATGGTGGAGCACGACCGCGCGTTCCTCACACGCGTATGCACAAAAACTATAGATTTGGACAGTTATACAGATTGATCCTGCGCCGATCGGTCCTTCTCCGGTGGGGATAGGCTGTCAGTCGGCCTGTTCCCATCGGTAAGCGCCCTTATTCGCCGCGTGCGGCAGTAGTCACAGCAACGTTCCGCCGCCCGACGTCGCTTGCCAAGCTATCCGGTTTATGGTATGATCGGTCCAAAAGAATTGGAAGACCCTGTTTTAGTTTTGTCGGTTACTAAAACGTTTTCGCATTTGTAAGGAGGCATCCCATGCAGTACGGCTATTTTGACGAGGACGCGCGCGAGTATGTGATTACCAACCCCGACACCCCCGCCCCATGGGCGAACTATCTGGGTTCGCCCGAATATGGCGCGATCATCACCGTCAACGCGGGCGGTTACAGCTTCGTTAAATCCGGCGCGGCGGGGCGGATTCTTCGCTATACCTTCAACCAGTTTGATGAACCGGGGCGTTACCTGTACCTTCGGGATGACGAATCCGGTGATTTCTGGTCCGCCAGCTGGAAGCCGGTAGCCAAACCGTTGGACGCATACCGCACGGTATGTCGCCACGGCACAGCCTACACCGAATTTGTAAGCGAATACGCAGGCATACGCACCCGGGCGCTGTATTACGTTCCGCTTGGCGCAACGCACGAAGTATGGCGGCTCACACTGGAAAACACCGGCGATCGTCCCCGCAAGGTATCCGTATTCGGGTATTGCGAGCTGACCAACGAAAACAATTACGAGCAGGATATGGTCAACCTGCAGTATACGCAGTTTATCAGCCGTACCGAGTGGATGGGCGACCACGTGCTGCAGCACATCAACGAATACTGGGATCGCCTCCCGGACGGAACCAACGGCCGGGAACGTTTCTTTGGCCTCAAAGGCGCGCCGGTCGCCAGCCACACCGGCCGCCGGGAAAGCTTTTTAGGGCGTGCCCGTTTCAACGCCCCGCAGGCGCTGCTGGCCGGTTGTTGCGACGGCAGCGAATGTTACAACGGCAATCCCTGCGGCGCACTGCACGCGGCGGTGTCTCTCGGGCCCGGTGAAAAGCGCACGCTGGTCTTCCTGCTTGGGCAGAAAAATGAAGCCGAAGCACGCACGCTGCTGGACCATTACGGCGACCACCCCGGCGAAGTAACGGAGGTCGAGTTTGCGGCCTTGAAAACTTACTGGCACGGTAAGCTCTCCGCGCTGTCCGTGCACACGCCGGACGAGCGTTTTAACGCCATGGTTAACACCTGGAACGCCTTCCAGTGCTTTACCACCGTGGTGTGGAGCCGCGCCGCGTCGCTGATGTACTGCGGACAGCGCAACGGTTACGGCTACCGCGACACCGTACAGGATATTCAGGGCATCATCCATCTGGATCCTGCGTTGGCCAGACAGCGGATCACCTTTATGCTGTCGGCGCAGGTGCACCACGGCGCGGGCCTGCCGCTGGTAAAATACACCCACAACCCCGGACACGAGGATACGCCCGAACAGGAAAGCTACGTGAAGGAAACCGGTCACCCCCATTACCGCGCCGACGACGCGCTGTGGCTGTTCCCCACCGTGTATCAGTACATCGCCGAAACAGGCGACACCGCCTACCTGAACGAAACGGTCCCCTACGCGGACCGGGACGAGGGCACCGTATTGGACCACCTGAAGCGCGCCGTTGCCTTCAGCATGGCTCATCTCGGCCCGCACGGCATGCCTGCGGGCCTGCACGCGGACTGGAACGACTGCCTTCGCCTGGGCGAAAAAGGGGAGAGCACCTTCGTCGCATTCCAGCTCTATTACGCCATGCGGCTATTGCGGGAACTGGATGCGGACGATACGGACTATGTGGCGTATCTCCGCACGGAAAGCGAAAAGCTGCTAACGATCCTGAACCGGGAGTGTTTCGAGGGCGACCGCTTCGTGCGCGGCTTTACCGAAGCGGGTGAAGTGATCGGAAGCGCCCAAAACCGCGAAGCCGCCTTGTGGCTGAACCCCCAGAGCTGGGCGGTTATCAGCGGCGCGGCAACCGGCGCACAGGCGGACGCGATTCTTTCCACCGCGCATGAAAAGCTGAATACCCCCTATGGGGTGGAACTGATGAGCCCCGCCTATCGCTTTGAAGCCTTTGATGGCGCAAGGATGCTGTTGTTCAACCCCGGCACCAAGGAGAACGCGGGTATCTTCTGCCAGCCACAGGGTTGGGTCATCCTTGCCGAGGCATTGGCCGGGCACGGAGGCCGCGCGTTTGAGTATTTCTCGGAATCTTCCCCCGCCAGCTTCAATGAGAACGCAGATCTCCGTGTGATTGAACCCTACGTGCACGGGCAGTTCATCGAAGGTTCGGAAAGCCCTTACGCAGGCCGCGCCCACGTACACTGGCTGACCGGGACCGCTACCACTGTGATGGTCGGCTGTGTGGAGGGTATTCTGGGGCTGCGCCCCACACCGGAAGGCTTGCGGATTTCTCCGGCGATCCCTCCTGAATGGGATGGTCTCACTATGCGGAAGGTCTTCCGGAGTAAAATCCTGCGCATCACCGTGCGGAATCCTGCCCACCGGGAGGGCGGCACGCCCCGACTCACGCTGAACGGACAGCCACACCCTGCCGAAATCCTGACGGAAAGCGAGCTTCTCCCCGACAACGAACTGCTGGTAACCTTATAAAACCAGCTTTAAGTAAGCGATGAATAAATCCCTTTCTCGTCTGCCTTTGCGGAGCACCGCTTCTTCGGGCTCGAAAAGCCTTGAAATAGCGCCACTATTCCTTCTGCTTTTCTCACTCAAATCTGCAGTACTCCGCTTTGGCAGCCGCGAAGTGATTAAATCATCGCTTACTTAGAGAACCGCGATCTCTGCCTTGCGCCGATATGGATTATCTCCAAAGACTCAAAAATACAGCAAAGAGGCCGGTCCCGAAATGGATCGGCCTCTTTGCTGTATTTCACTGGTTCAGGCTGTCGTGACAGCCAGACGCCAGTAGGTGCATACGGTGTCGTCGTTGATTCGAAATGAGTAATCTGTTCCGTTTGCGCCATTTCCACGCGCGTCCGTCCAGTGTTCCTGATCCCTGCTGTATTGCCACTGCAGCGAAACCGACACGCCCTCATACCCGCTCAACGTAGCCTGAAGGGTTACGGTATCTCCGTACTGGGGGTTTGGGGGAATCGTTACATGGATATCAGCGGAACGGACCGGCTGGGGCTGCGGTTCTGCTGTATCGGTCACCGCGGGTGTCGGCACAACGGTTGCTTCCACTGTTTGATCCGGCTGCTGGCTCTCCGTGGGGATGATGCTGGCTTCAGGCAACGTTTCGTCTGGCTGGTCGGTGGTTTCCGGCAGTGCGGAAGGCTGTTCCGTCGCAAGCGGTTCGTTGGAATCCGTTATCATCTGCTCCTGTGCTTGCATATCCGTATCGGCTTCGGCAGTATAAAACGCCGTAGGCTCCGGGGTAACATCATTTGAAACCGTTTCAGCGAAAGCGGTCGCAAAAGAGCTGAAAGCCAGTATCAGTCCAACGGCTACGGATAAATACTTCTTTGTCTGCATACGTGCTTCCCCTCCTTTCTTTGAGGCACAGGAAGTATACCATGCGGAGCGTTACACTCCGGTTACATGGTCAGCAGATCAAAATCCTTTTACATTTCCGACTCTATGTATTTTCGTTCGCGGACCTCAGCCGTTTATCCCTGATACATGGCCATTTTCACGCTTCACTCCGGGCACGGAATGTTACAAGATAACCGATCCGGAGCCCGTATTGGTCAACAACTAAGAAAGCCGTAACTGTCACAGATGCGCGGGTCAAAAATGATCTTTTTTGTTTTCACTGCTCATTGCCAGGGGTATATCAAAGTCAAACCAAACCGAAAGGATGATGCGTATTTATGGCATGCACAGTTACCGTAACCGGGGGAGCAATGCAGCAAAGCGAAATTGATGCCTATATCCACAGAGCCGAGCAGAAATACGGCCGCCCGCCCCAACACATCGACATGGCGATAGACGGCGACGAAGTGGCGCTTGATTATACTTTTGCAGCCCAACCCTTCCACAGAATTCGCCGGATTACAGGATACCTGGTTGGTACACTGGATCGATTTAATAATGCCAAACGTGCTGAAGAACATGACCGCGTGAAACACAGCCTGTAAAACGCGGTGTTTCTTTCCATTTTTTTAGCGTTCAATACATGGCTGGTCGCCGGAAACCGTCAACGCTTCCCAACGGGAATATGGCGTCCCCTATTGCCCCGTAAACAGACGCATCCCGACGGATACGTCTGTTTCTTTTATATCTCTTGACAGCCCTATCCGGTCATCTGTTATACTGGTATTAAGAAACATCGTCTATCCTTCCTCCCGCAAACTGAAAGGAGTCTCTTCATGGAAAACTTTCGTTTTTACGCGCCAACGTATTTCTGTTTTGGTCGGGACAGCGAGAAAGAAATCGGCGCCCTGATACGGCGCTTTGGCGGTCATAAGGTGCTTCTCCATTACGGCGGCGGATCCATCAAGCGTAACGGAGTCTATGACCGGGTGATTGCCTCACTAAATAACGCCGAGTTGCCTTATGTGGAGCTTCCGGGCGTATTGCCCAACCCGCGAAGCGGTCTGGTTTACGAGGGGATCGCGCTTTGCCGCAGAGAAAAGGTTGACTTTATCCTGGCCGTCGGCGGCGGAAGCGCCATTGATTCCGCAAAAGCCATCGCCGCGGGCGTTCCCTACGATGGAGACTTTTGGGATTATTATTCCACCGGCAAGCCGGTGGATGTCGCCGTACCGGTTGGCACGGTGCTCACCATCGCGGCCGCCGGAAGCGAAGGCTCGCCCGATACCGTGATTACCCATGAACAGGGGAATTTCAAACGCGGCGCGACCGGCGAAGCGCTCCGGCCCAAGTTTTCCATTCTCAACCCGGAAGCCATGCTCACGCTTCCCCCCTACCAGTCGGCCTGTGGCATCACCGATATGATAGCCCACGTATGCGAGCGGTACTTTACCAACACGCAGGACGTGGAAATTACAGACCGTCTCTGCGAAGGGGTTTTGAAAGCGATTGTCGAGGAAGCACCCAAGGTGTTCCGCGATCCGCAAAATTACGAAGCGCGCGCAAATATCATGTGGTCTGGGATGGTGGCGCATAATAACCTTCTGGGCGTCGGCCGCCAGCAGGACTGGAACAGCCACCGGATCGAGCATGAACTGTCCGCCCTGTACGATGTCGCGCACGGCGCAGGGCTCGCCGTGGTGATGCCCGCGTGGATGCGCTACGTCATGCGCCACGACGTAAACCGTTTTGCACAGTTTGCCGTTCGCGTATGGGGTTGTGATATGAACTTTGCGCACCCGGAACTGACCGCGGAGGAAGGGATCGTCCGTTTCCGCGCGTTTCTCACCTCTATCGGCATGCCCGCGACACTCGCGGAACTCGGTGCGAAAGAGGAGGATATTCCCCGGATGGTCGAGCACCTTTTCTCAGCCGAGAGCGAACCAATGCCGGGCTTTATGCAGCTTGGGCGCAAAGATGTGGAGGCCATCCTGAAATTGTGCGCGTGAAAGCGCAGGGCTGGAGGAAGAATGAAGTTCTTCCTCCACATTTTTATACATCGTGTGCCTGAAGGCACAGGGTTGCACACCTGCGGGCGCGGGGGCAGGGAGCCATACCTGTGGGTATGGGCAGGGGCTTTCCGCTCGCCCCTGCATCCTTCGGAATCGCCTTCTTACACGGTGGGCTACACGGCAGGGGTCGCTCTCGGCGTACGGGATAGTCGTCCGCTGCTACCTTTGGTAGCAGCAGACGACATTCCGGTACTCTCAGAGGGAGCCTTTCGTCCCTTCCCCAACCGCATGCCCCGAAGGTTTCCAAAGGGCGAGCGGAAAGCCCTTTGGTGTGTCCGCAGACACAAGCTTGCCCCGCTCGCACCCACAGACGTATCATAAAAAGTGGAGGAAGAACTTTCATTCTTCCTCCAACCCAGCGGTTTTACCCGCTCCCCTGTTATTCCAGCTCAAACGCCCCGGTATACAGCTGATAATACTTGCCCTTCTGGGCAATCAGCTCTTTGTGGTTTCCGCGCTCGATAATGTGTCCGTGTTCCAGTACCATGATCACATCGGCGTTGCGTACGGTGGACAGCCGATGCGCGATCACAAACACCGTACGACCCTGCATCAGCGCGTCCATGCCTTTTTGCACTATCGCCTCGGTTCGGGTGTCGATGGAGCTGGTCGCTTCGTCCAGTATCATCACGGGTGGATCGGCCACCGCCGCGCGGGCGATGGAGATCAGCTGCCGTTGCCCCTGGCTGAGGCCGGAACCGTCGCCGGAAAGCACCGTATCGTATCCCTGCGGAAGCATCCGGATGAAAGTATCGGCGTTGGCGCGCTTCGCGGCTTCCATACATTCCTCGTCGGTCGCGTCCAGCTTGCCATAACGGATGTTCTCCATCACGGTGCCGGTAAACAGGTTCACATCCTGTAAAACCACGCCAAGGCTTCGACGCAGGTCGTCCTTGCGGATTTTCTGGATGTTGACGCCGTCGTAACGGATTTTTCCTTCCGTAATATCATAAAAACGGTTCAGCAGATTGGTGATCGTGGTTTTGCCCGCGCCGGTGGATCCAACGAACGCCACTTTCTGCCCGGGCCGCGCATACAGGTTGATATCGAACAGCACCGGTTTATCCGGTGTATAAGCAAAATCCACGTCTTCCAGCACCACATCGCCTTCCAGTTGCTGGTAAGTGACCGATCCATCACCATGCGGATGTTTCCATGCCCACAGGCCCGTATGCTCCTGCGTTTCCGCCAGGCTGCCGTCCGCATTTCGATATGCGTTTACCAGTGTAACATAACCCTCGTCGCTTTCCACCGGTTCATCCATCAGGCGGAAGATTCGGCCCGCGCCGGCCAGCGCCATGATGATGGAGTTGATTTGCTGGCTCACCTGCGTGATCGGCATGGTAAAGCTGCGGCTCAGTTGCAGGAACGCGGCAATCCCGCCCAGGGTAAGCCCGCCCACTCCGCCAATGGCCAGCGCGCCGCCGAGAATGGCGATCAATACGTATTGCAGGTTGCCCAAGTTGCCCATAATCGGCATCAGGATATTCGCGAAGGTGTTCGCCTTGGCTGCGCAGTCAAACAATTCGTCATTGCGGCGGTCAAAGCCCTGCTGCGATTCCGGCTCGTGGTTAAACACCTTCACAACCTTCTGGCCGTTTACCATTTCTTCCACATAGCCGTTCAGGTCGCCCAGCGTTTTTTGCTGCTGCACAAAATACCGGGCGCTGCTACCGCTGATTTTCCCGGCGAAAAACATCATAAACGCGACCCACGCCAGCACGAACACCGTAAGGATCACATTGGTGGTGACCATCGCGACAAACACGGTCAGCACCGTTACCAGCGTAGACAGCGTCTGCGGTATACTCTGGCTGATCATCTGGCGCAGGGTATCGGTATCGTTGGTGTAGTAGCTCATCACATCGCCGAACGAGTGAGTATCAAAGTACTTTACCGGAAGCCGCTGCATGTGCGTAAACATTTCGTCCCGAATATTCTTCAGCGTTTTTTGCGCCACGGCGACCATCAGATAGTTATACAGAAAGGTCGCCACGACGCCACACGAATAGATGACCGCCATGTTGAGCACAACGCCAAGCAATCCGCCAAAGTCCGGGCTTGCGGTAAGCATCAGAGGTGTTATGTAGTTGTCGATCAGGTTTTGCAGGAACAGAGCACTCATCACGCCGGCGAGTGCGCTGATCAGGATACAGACTATAACCAGGGTCAGGCGAAGGCGGAAGGGTTTTAAATAACTCAACAGGCGTTTGATTACGCCTTTGTCCGGTTTCTGCATGGGGCCGCCCATCCCGCGCGGTCCTCGCATCGGTCCTCGCATCATTCCGCATCGCCCCCTTTCGTCTGCGATTCATACACTTCGCGGTAGATCTCGCTTTCCCGCATCAGTTTTTCGTGCGTACCGCAGGCAGCCACGCGCCCGCCGTCCATCACCACAATCTGATCCGCATCCTGTACGGACGCGACGCGCTGCGCGATAATCAGTTTGGTTGTGTGCGGAATTTCCTCCCGAAACGCTTTGCGGATCTGCGCGTCAGTCGCTGTGTCCACCGCGCTGGTCGAGTCATCCAGAATCAGGATTTTCGGCTTCTTCAGCAGTGCCCGGGCAATGCACAGGCGCTGCTTCTGTCCGCCGGAAACGTTTGCCCCGCCCTGCTCGATCAGGGTATCGTATCCATCCGGGAACTGCCGGATAAACTCGTCCGCCTGCGCCAGTTTACAGGCATGTTCCAGTTCCGCATCCGTCGCACGCTCGTTACCCCAGCGGAGATTTTCCTTAATTGTGCCGGTAAACAGTTCGTTCTTTTGCAGCACCATCGCCACCGCGTCGCGAAGAGCTGTCAGGTCATAGCGACGAACATCGACCCCGCCTACCTCCACAGCGCCCAGCGTCGCGTCGTATAACCGCGGGATCAGCTGCACCAGCGACGATTTTCCGCTGCCGGTTTCGCCCAGAATGCCCACTACGGAGCCGGAATGTATGGTGAGTTCGATGTTGCTAAGGCAAAGGTGATTTGGGTCTTTGCTGTAGCTGAACCCAACGTTTTGAAAGTGCAGAGAACCATCCTTTACTTCCATTACCGGATCAGTCACATCGGCGATATCCGTTTTCTCGTTCAGCACTTCCACAATCCGTTCGGCCGACGCGCGGGAGATGGTAATCATCACGAATACCATGGACAGCATCATCAGGCTCATCAAAATCTGCATGGCATAGGTAATCAGGCTGATCAGTTCGCCGGTTGTCATACTTCCCCCGACAATCATCTTTGCCCCGAACCAGGAGACCAGCAGGATGCTCGCGTACATGGTCGCCTGCATCAGCGGCCCGTTCAGGGCCAGAATCTGTTCGGCCATGCTGAAATCTTTATAAATTTTCGTGGATACCGTACCGAACTTTTCTTCCTCATGCTCCTCCCGTACATAGCTCTTGACCACGCGGATACCACGCAGGTTTTCCTGTACGACCTTATTGAGCTTGTCGTAGGTTTTAAATACGCGCTCGAAAATCGGGTGTACATGGCTGATGACCAGATACAGCCCGCCGCCCAGTACCGGCACCGTACCCAGAAAGATCAGCGCCAGTTTCGGGTTGACCCGAAACGCCATCAGTAGCGAAAAGATCAGCATCAGCGGCGAGCGTACCGCGATACGGATAATGACCTGAAAGGCGTTCTGCACGTTGGTAACGTCCGTCGTAAGCCTTGTAATCAGGCTTGCGGTGGAAAACCGGTCAATATTGAAAAACGAAAACCGCTGCACGTTTTCGTACATATCACGGCGCACATTGCGAGCAAAACCAGCCGACGCATAGGCCCCGTTTTTACCGGACAGCGCGCCGAATACAAGCGACACCGCGCAGCTCAAGATCAGTGCGATACCATAAATCCAAATCATTTTCATACTGCCCGCCGATATGCCCTTATCGATCAGGCTGGCCATCACCAGCGGAATCACCACGTCGATGATGACTTCCACGGTCACATAAACCGGCGTAAGGATCGTTTGCTTTTTATATTCCCGGATACAGGCGGCAAACCGTTTCAGCATTCCTTTTCCTCCCCGCATTTCTGCCCGGCGTCCGGCTCTCCGGCGCCGCGTTTCAAATTATCCTCAAATTTTGCGATCGTCGCATAGAACGCCGCCATTTCCTCCTCGCTTACCCCCTGTGTAATTTGCGCTTCCCTGCGGGCAATCTCTTCTTCCACCTTCTGGCTGAAAGCTTCCGCGCGCGGCGTAAGAATCAGTTTTTTAAGTCTCGCGTCCTGCGGAACCGGCACACGGCGAATCAGATCGTTCCTCTCCATACTCTTCAGCAACGCGCTGGCGGTCGAACGGCGAATTTGAAACTCCTGCTCCAAATCACGCTGATAAACATCACGATCCGGATGGTGTTTCACATAACCGATCAATCGCCCCTGCGCCGGTGGTATCTCCGGGTCGTAAGGCAAATGGTTTTCCGAAAATCTACGCATCTGGTTGAGCAGCATTCGCACGGCATAACTCACATTTTTCCGTTGCGTTATAATCCCTCCCGATATTGTTAGATTGCTAACATTATAGAGGGGCAGAAAAGCTGTGTCAAGTGTTAAGTCCAATAAAAAGCGGCCCTTCTCAGGCCGTTTTGTAAATTGTCTGAACTACCACCGGTGGAAAGGTTCGACGGTTCTTCCTCCCGTACTTACATTCAGGGTTGCGCACCGCCCATCAGATGATCCACCAGCTCGATTGCGCGTGTCAGGCGTTGAGAGTAATCCCCGTCCACTTCCACCAGCTTCTCCCCAAACCCATGATAACGGTACATGTTCATCAGCCGTTCGTTGAGCATCATGCGTTTCTCCTGTTGGCCGTTCAGGCGCTGTCCGTCGGATACCCAGCGCACATCGGGTTTCAGAAACAGCACCAGATCATAACGGGTATGGTCGATGTAAGCCTCCACAAGCGTATTGCGGCGGCCCAGATACAGTTCACTGAAGTAATCGGTATAGGTGGCGTCCGTATCAAAAAAGCAAACCTTGTTAGCGGTACGCAGGGCGTGATAATCCTGCTCGTATTGCAAATGCGCGATCCGGCTGAAATCCGTATCGGTATAAATGGTCTCGTCGTCCCCCAGATAATCGCGCGCATAGTATCGCCCCACCTCCTCGGACCAGGAGGTGTTGTACAGCTTGGCCAGGCACTTGGTCAGCGTAGTTTTACCGCAACTTTCCGTACCCGCAATCAGTACCTTCTTAGCAAAGAACGGTCGGGCCGAACCCAGAATGTAGTGCCAGTTGCCCAGTATATTATTGCGGATGTCGGTCGCGGAGATCGGGTAACGCGTGCGTGCGGGATCAAACAGTTCCACGGCGGCATCAGGAAAATAGGTTTCCAGCGTCGCCTGATAATCGCAGTCTCCCAGAAAGAATGCGTCGATTTTTTCCGGTACCACCTGCCGCATCCGCTCACTCCACAGCGGCCAGCCGTCCGGGTAAGCGGGGATATCGGTTTCATCCAGCACGCGAACCTCGATATGCTCCATATCCTGCACCTGCTGGGAGATCCACTGTTTGCGCAACTGGTAGGTAATCGTGGGTAAGCCGGCGCTTTCGCAGATTTCACGAGTCTGCACTGCGTTATCGGAAATGACCACCACCAGCTTATCGCACTTGGTGGAGGCTTCGATGATCTGGTAGAGGTGGCCCCTGTGCGGCGGGCAGAAGCGCCCAAAATACACGCCCGTTTTATACATGCCTTTTCCTCCTTAAGGGATTGGATACGCTGACAGTATATCTGCTTTGCGGCGGATCGGCAAGCAAAAACTATTTCCGCAATCGTACGTTTCCTCACCCATAAACTCTTTACATTCCCTCGTAAAAAAAGTAAAATATCACAGATTTATTGTAGGAAGGTGCGCCATGATTACAGTCATCGTCAACCCCATTGCGGGCACCGGTTATGCGCTTACTGTAGGGCAAAAGATCGATGCGATCCTGCAAACCCGGGGAATAGAGCATACGGTGGTTTATACCGAAGGCGTCGGCCACGCAACGGAGCTGGCGCGCACCGCCGCCCGTCAGGGGGTAGAAACGGTGCTCTCCGTGGGTGGAGACGGCACACTCAGCGAAACAGCCGCCGGTCTTATGGGCACCCAAACCGCGCTGGGGATCATCCCGGCAGGGACGGGCAATGATTTTATCAAAGCAATCGGCACCCCCAAAAAGTGGGAGGAAGCGCTGGACTATGTGCTGACACACCCCGCTCACCCGCTGGACACAGGTGTGATTAACGACTCGTTCTTTATCAACGTCTGCGGAACGGGCTTTGACGTGATGGTGCTGGATTACGCGCTGACTGCCAAAAAACATCTGCGCGGTATCTGGCCGTACCTGTATGGGGTGATCGCGGCCATTAAAACATTCCGCCCCTTTGAGATGCTGGTGGAAATTGGCGATGATATTCTGCTGAAAGGGAAATACATGCTCTGTACCATCGCCAACGGGCGTTATATCGGTGGCGGTATCCCCATCATGCCCGCAGCCAACGTGGACGACGGTCTGCTGGATGTGATGGTTGTGGAGCCGCTTCCCCGCTGGCGCATCCCTTTTTATCTGCCCGCCATTCTGGGAGGCACCTTGATGAAAAAGAAGATCGCCCATCATTACAGGGCGAAACGCTGCACCCTCACATCCCCGGGCATGCGGCTGAATCTGGATGGCGAAATCATCCCCATGGACAGTGCCACCTTCGCCTGCAGCCCTTCCTCACTGTTGGCCTACTGGCCTGGTAAAGCCTGACAGACGAATGATTGTACTCATCGGATCACCTGAATCACCTGCTTTCCGATAACGGCAAAAACCCCATTCACAGGGCCTGTGCATACGAAGCGGTATGTATCGGCCCTTTTTCAAACGGTGCGGCGCCTTTTCACCAGGCATGGCCCTTCGTTTTATGTTATACTGGTTACAGGTGAGGTGATGTGCATGTCCGTGGCGTTTCGTCGTTCCTGCGCCGTCATTGTAACGCTGCTTTTAGGTCTTTCCGGGGCAGCGGCAGAACAGGACGACGCCGACACATCGCTGGATAACCAGCAGGCCTCTCCGGTTCTCACAATCACCGCACCCGCGGCCGGACAGAGTTACGACGGCTCAGAACAGCTTACGGTGCGCGCTGAAGGGCGCAATATCAGCCTGATCACGCTGGAGCTTCGCCTGCCTGCCCAGACCCTGACCTTTGAAAACGCCGGGGTCTCTGTGGAACACATCTTTCAGCTGGATGCACCGCAAACGAAAGGGGCTGTGCTGGTTGCGCGCGGATATGCGGACCCGTCCAAAGCCGATGGTACGCCTTACGCCGAACAATCGCTCACCATCCCCTCCCCACGGGAAGAGCTGATACAGAAAATGATCGCGCTCGCCTACGCCAATTCTCAGAACAGCCGCTACCAGTTCGCGCCCGCTGAAACGGATACCGACATCGGTGTTTGTAAAAATTTCGTGATGCGTCTGTTCGATACCTACAGCGCCGGGTATCGGATGCTGGCTTACCCTGCGCTGGCACTGCACATGCCAAAAAACAACAGTAAAAAGGCCTGCGCGCCCTACGACTACGGGATTGAGTGGCGACCCGAAACCGCCTCAGACGGAAGCCCGTTCGAAATCGCGGCACAATTCAAGTACGACGACAGCCTGAGCGAGGAGGAGAACGCGACGTTGGCGCGAAATCTACTCTTGCAGATTAAAAAGGGCGACTTTCTGCAAATCGTAGGTTACTACGGGGGCGGCAACGGTCCCCACAGCCTGTTTGTAATCCGCGATTACGACCCGCAAACAGGCATGATTCACTGGACGGACAGCAACATGCGCGGCAAACGCATTAACGGCGTGCGCTGGGGCTATTTACAGTTTGATGCCGACGCCACGGTGGACTGGTGGGTGAACGTATTCAACATGAAAAAACGTGGCGCGACGCTTTACCGCCTGCGCGACGACCTGTACCGCTATACTGAAACGGAGTGAGAAATGATGGCGAAAGACCCGTTTTCCAGCAAGATTCGGCTTACTCTCCTCAAAGGTATGGAAGCGATCGGCACCTCCGCCTCCAACCTGGCCAGCAACGCCAAACTGAAAGCCAGTGAAATCAATCTCGAAAACCGAAGGCGTGAAATTCTGACCAATTTCAGCCTCCGGGCCTTTGAGATGTGGCAGAAAGGCGTGTCCCTGCCCGAACCGCTGAACGAGATGCTGGTGGAGCTTTGCGACATTGATGATCGGCTCAGCGTTCTGCGCGCCCAGAAATATGCCCGGGTTGCCACACCGGACACCCCTTCGCAGGATGATCCTGCAACCCCTGACACGTCTGCGGAAGGCGAAACCTCCTGCGCGGTGGAGGACACGGAAACCGGCGAAGAAACACCGGTACCATGCGAAGTCCAGCCTGTCGAGCCGGATCCCTCCGTTTCGGATGCCGAACTCAAACCGGAACCAAAAACGGATGACAACGAGTAATCCTAACAGCACTTTCACCCCGACGGTTTTCCGCCGGGGTTCCCGTTGAGTCTATCGCTTTCATCCTTTATCACGGAGGCGTATTGCATGTTTGAACTCATTCAAGTGGCTCCCCAAAGTTATTATCTCCAATCCCCCGCAAAAATCGGCCTCTACGTACCGGATTCACGTCGCACGGTGCTGATCGACAGCGGCAACGACAAGGACGCGGGCCGCAAGGTGCGGCAGGTGCTGGATCGCCAGGGGTGGGCGCTGGAAGCCATCGTAAATACACATTCCAATGCCGACCACATCGGAGGTAACCAGTACCTGCAGACCCAGACAGGCTGCAAGATTTTTTCCGAGGGAATCGAGGGGTGTTTTACACAGTTTCCGCTGCTGGAACCATCGTTCCTGTATGGCGGTTATCCCTGCGCGGAACTGAGACATAAATTTCTGATGGCACAGGCCAGTCATGTGCTTCCGTTTTCTGATCCGGCTTTCCCCGCCGATCTTGAAATCCTTCCCTTGCCCGGGCATTTCTTTGATATGGTCGGGTTTCGCACCCCGGACGACGTGGTGTATCTGGCGGATTGTGTCAGCAGCGAAACGACACTCGACAAGTATGGAATCCCGTTTCTCTACGATGTGCAGGCCTATCTGGACACGTTGGTAAAGGTGTCCGGTTTGCAGGCGCGTATTTTCGTTCCCTCCCATGCCGACGCAACAGAGGATATTGCGCCGTTATGCAATCTGAACTACGAAAAGGTGCTTGCCGCAGGAGATTGTATCCTGTCGTTGTGCAGGGAAGCCTCCAGTTTCGAGGCTGTGCTGCGCGGCGTTTTTCAAGCCTATCACCTGACCATGACGATGGAACAGTACGTGCTCGTTGGCAGCACCGTTCGATCGTTCCTCTCCTGGCATAAGGATGCCGGCAGGCTTCAGGTTCGGTTTGCCGATCATACAATGCTCTGGGAACGGACATAAAACTGTTTGTCACAGATAAAAAGAATACAGGCCGAATGGGCAGCGTATACATCATCGTATACGACCGATCCCTTCGGCCTGTCTCATTTTATGATCCCGCCGGATTAACCTTTGCTGCGCTCCTTAATTTTCGCGAACACAGCCTGCAACACGATGAAGAAGCAAAGCAGCATCGCCGATACCACGTTAGCCCAGGAGGAAATCAGCTTGCCGTTTGTTTTGACCAGGCTTGAAATCGTACCGTTGATCAGCACCCCGAAGAACGAACCGATTACATTTCCTACGCCGCCGGTCAACAGTGTTCCGCCGATTACGGAAGAAGCGATCGCATCCATTTCCAGCCCCGTCGCCTGCGTGGTGGTGCCGGCCATGGTGTTGAGGCAATAGCAGATGCCGCCGATAGAGCAAAGGAAGCTGGAAAGCACATACGCTTTCATGCGAACCTTCTTCACATCCAGCCCCATCAGAGCCGCAGACTGCTGGTTGCCGCCCACAGCATACAGGCTGCGTCCGAAACGGGTGTACCGGAGAACCAGAAAGATAGCCACCAATACAACCAGCGCGATGATTACCGGCAAACGGAAGTATGGAATCATTTCCTTGCCCTTGTTATTAAAATACGCGCCAATTTCAAAGGGCATGTTAAACTTCAGGTTAGCCAGCCAAACGAAGAACGGATCGGATTTAATCGTTACCTGCTGGGTGCAGATCACAGCGGTCATACCGCGGGCGAAGAACATCCCAGCGATAGTTACGATAAAGGGCTGTATCCCCAGATAGCCCACGCAGAAGCCTTGCAGCAGGCCGAACGCTACGCCAATCAGCAGCACCAGCAGCATCAGGATCGGCGAGGATACGCCCCAGTACTCGATTCCGACGGCAATGAACATGCAATCCATAGCGATCAGCGCGCCAACACTGACGTCGATGCCACCGGTCAGCATGACACAGGTCATGCCGCATGCAATACAGATCAGACCGGAGTTGTTAATCAGGATGTTCAGGAACGTTTGCAGATGGTCAAATCCCTTTTCACTGTAAGCAATGCATCCGGCTGCGTACATGATCACAAACAGAGCGATGGTAATCATGATAAGCACGGTGTTATTGTTCATACGGCGATGGGTATTACCGGCAAGCGGAGAGGTTTTCATACACCAACCGCCCCCTTCCTGTCAGCGAGTTCCTTGGCGGCAGCGCGTTTGGCCATAGCCGCTTTCACCGCAGGAGACTGGATCGTAACGATCAGGATTACAATGACCGCCTTGAATACCGGCGCCTGCGCGGAGCTTACACCCAACGCATACAGTGTGGTCGTAATTGCCTGTATGGTATAAGCGCCGATGATGGAACCGGACAACCGGAATTTTCCGCCGCCCAGGCTGTTGCCGCCCAGTGCGACAGCCAGGATGGCATCCAGTTCGAAGTTCAGGCCAATGTTATTGGTATCGGCCGAATAGATACGGCTTGTCGCCACCAGCCCGGCGATTCCAGCCAGCAGGCCGCAGATCACGAAGGTGGTAAAGATGATGCGTCGGGACTGATACCCCGCGATACGCGCCGCTTTTGCGTTAATGCCCACGCTTTGCACATACATACCCAGCGCCGTATATTTCAGAATCAGCGACATCACCGTGATACATAGAATTGCAACAATAATCGGTGTGGGGATCGGCCCCAGATATCCGCCGAGGAACTGGAAGGACGGTTCCCGGATATAGACGATCGTGCTGTTGCACATCAGCAGGCCGATTGCTCGCCCCGCCGAGAACAAAATCAGCGTTGCCACCATGGGTTGGATGTTTAGGTAAGACACCAGAAAACCGTTGAACGCTCCGCACAGGCAGGCAACGGCCAAACCGGCCAGCAGCCCCACCCACAGCGGCATGGCGTACTGCGATACGTTCGCGTTACCAAATCCCGCCAGCAACATGCAGCACATACCGCCCGCAAGGCTCATGACCGAACCAACCGAGATATCAACGCCAGCGGAGGAGGAAACAACCAGCGTCATACCGATTGCCAGTATCGCCGCCTCGCTGCCACGGTTGAGAATATCGATCAGACGACCGTATAACAGGCCGTTCCGTACGCTGATCGTGAAGAAGTTGTAGAATACATTGCCGTTGGCGATGTCGTAAATCATATTGATCGCCATCACCAGCAGCATGCTGAAGATCGGCAGAAACAGCCTCATCTTAGTGATTTTTCGGATTTGCTTCATCCTTTTTCACCTCCGGCAATCGCGTGCATTACGCTTTCCTGCGTCATATCGCCGGAAAGTTCGCCGACTTTCTCGCCGTCCCGAAGAACGGCCAGCCTGTTACAGGTACGAAGCATTTCCTCAATTTCCGAGGAAATGAAAAGGATGCTCTTTCCTTCCTCGGCCAGTTTGATGATCAGCTTCTGTATCTCCGTTTTTGTTCCGATATCGATACCTCTTGTTGGCTCGTCCAGTATCAGAAAATCAGGATCAGTCGCCAGCCACCGCGCAATGATCACTTTCTGCTGATTACCGCCGGACAATTGTTTCAGCGGTGTTTCCCGGCTCGCCGTCTTGATGTCAAGAAGCGCAATATACTTATCGGCGATCTCGCACTGTTCCTTGTATGGAATCAGTTTGAGCATGCCCTGATGCGCCTGCATCGCAAGAACAATGTTTTCGCGGATGGAAAGGTCATCGATGATTCCTTCCGCTTTACGGTCATCCGGCAGCATCCCCATACCCAGCTTCATCGCGTCAATCGGTTGTGCAATGTGGGCGGGTTTATCCTTCACTTTCAGCGTTCCGGTCTGCGGACGATCCGCGCCATAAATAACCCGCGCCAGTTCACTGCGACCGGAACCCAGCAGTCCTGTAAGCCCGACCACTTCTCCCTGCCGGATATTCAGGTCGAATGGCTTGATCTTTCCTGTGTGGCCTAATCCTTTAGCGTCAATCAGCATATCGCCGCAGCGGTTTTCGCAGGCTTCCGGCTTGATCTTCGCAAGATCATCAATATCTTTGCCCATCATGGCGGCGATCAGCTTCACGCGCGGCAACGCCGTAACAGGATACTCCCCAACCAGCTGGCCGTTACGCAGCACGGTAATCCGATCGCAAACTTCATAAACCTGCTCCAGAAAGTGCGTAACAAAGATAATTCCGACGCCCTGATCACGTAACCTGCGCATCAGGGCGAAAAGTTTACTCACCTCATTATCATCCAGCGAGGATGTCGGCTCATCCAGAATCAGGATTTTACAATCCATGTCCACAGCACGTGCAATCGCGATCATCTGCTGGAGCGCCAGGGAGTAGCTGCCCATCGTCTGCTGTACGTCAATATTCAATTCAAATTCTTCGGCCAGCTTCTGAGCGCGTTTCACAATTGCCTTCCGGTCGATCGTGTGCGCCTTCGTAAGCGGCTCGCGGCCAACAAAAAGATTCTCCGCCACGCTCAGGTTAGGGCAAAGGTTTACCTCCTGATATACGGTGGAAATGCCGCGTCTTTGCGCCTCCATCGTGGAATGGTTACGGATCGGCTCCTCGATGCCGTCCACCCGGATCTCGCCAAATTCAAAATCATGCACACCGGTCAGGCACTTAATCAGTGTGGATTTTCCCGCGCCGTTTTCACCCATCAGCGCATGGATCTCGCCTTTTCGGAGTGTAAAATCCACATGATCCAGCGCCTTGACCCCGGGAAAGGTCATGGTGATACCGCGCATGGTCAGGACGACCTTATCTTCCATCGTCATCCATTCCTTTCGTCATTCTTGTGAAGGGGCAGGCGTCATGCCGCCTGCGGCCTTCATAAAGAGAAGTGGGAGGAGCTGTACGCCCTCTCCCACTTCTCCACAGTTCCCGTATGGGTTGGGTTCAGGGAAGGTAGCGGCTGTCGCTTAGTACGCGCGGCCGTCCAGCACTTCCTGGGTCATCGTGGTGGCATACTGAGAGGTGATGGTCGGGGCAACGAAGGCCTGGTCCACTACGAGGGTGAACTTGTCAACGGTCTCGCCAGCCTTCAGCTTCATGATGATGTCCTTCACAATGCCAGCCTGAATCGGGTTGCATTCCACGTCGCAGTTGATTTTGCCGTCCAGCGTGTCCTGCAGGCCCGCGTGGGTCGCATCAAAGGAGATCAGGGTTACGTCTTTGCCAACGCCGTAGGTCACGCCGGCCGCGTCCATCGCGTCCATCGCGCCGTAGGCTTCGTTATCGTTCTGGCAAACCACAACGTTGAACTGGCCCGGGTAAGACTTCAGGTAGCTCTCCATCACCTGCTGGCCGCCAGCCTGGGTGAAGTCGCCGCTCTGGCTGTCTACGATCTTCCATTCCGGATGATCCTTCATGATGTTGGCAAAGCCTTCCGTGCGGCCCAGCGTCGCAGAAGCGCCTACGGAGCCTTCGATCACAAGGATGTTGGCTTCTTTGCCGCCCAGGTATTCGGCCAGCCAATTACCGGCGGTTTCGCCTTCCTTGACCATGTCGGTTCCTTCACGGGCGGTATACTCGGACTCGTCAGCATCCACGGCGCGGTCAGCGATGATCGTGGGGATACCGGCATCCGCGGCTTCCTTCAGTACGGTGTTCCAGCCAGCGGTTTCGATGGGGGCGATGATGATGTAATCAAGGCCCTGCTGGATGAAGTTACGGACGGCTTCCAGCTGAACCGCGTTGTCGTTGTCGCAATCCACGAAGCTCAGGTCAAAGCCGTTCGCGGCGGAGAAAACGTCCTTGTAGTTTTCGGTGTTGGCATTGCGCCAGTCGGACTCGTGGCCAACCTGGGCATAACCAACCTTGATCAGGTCCTCGGCGGCAGCGATGGAGCACAGTGCGAACACCATGACCAACGCCGTCAGAATGGCAATCAGTTTCTTCATAGATGGGAACCTCCTCGTTTATTTTCGGAAAGCTGTCCGTACTTCCCGTTGTTATTAGTATTGTAACGAAGGAGGTTCCCGAAAAAAAGACAGTGGTTTCCCGAATAAGTTAAAATTCTTTTGAAGTTATTTTTCGCATTGTTTCGCTCGGTTACGTTCGGTGATATTTTTCCGATATGTGGTAATATTTACCGGTAAAATCTTCCCCCGCGAATCGGGGGTGTTTGCGGAAATCCTCATATCCAAAGGCCTTCCGACCAAGTTCAATCCCCTTTACGATAATCGCGGGGAGACATCCCCGTATTCTTCTTAAATAAATAACTGAAATAGTGCGGGTCGTTGTACCCCACGGCGAAAGCTACGTCCGATGTGCGCATCTGCTGGTCGCGAAGCAGTTCCTTCGCACGGGCCAGCCGAACCGACGTGAGATATTCTGTAAAGGTAACCCCTGTTTCCTGGGAGAAGACCGTACAAAAATGGTTGTTGCTAAGCGACACATGTTCCGCCACTTCGCGCAGAGTGAGGTCCGGGTTGGAAAAACGCTCGTCGATAAAAGCTTTCGCCTTGCGAATTACCACGCCGTAGCGGACCGACCCCTGTTCGTCGCGGTAAGCAAGAGCCGTTCGCAGCAGGTCCCGCGCGGTCGCCATTGCCTCGTCCAGCGTGGAAACTGCGGCGCTCTGCCCATCCGGCCGGAACGCCGAAGGAATGATCCGTTGCGGGTCGCCGCCACAGTCCCGGATAATTCGCGATGCGGACAGCACAATATCCACAAAGATATAGTTTACCATCAGCTTGCTCTGCGCCGCCGTTTGCCCGATGGAGCGGGTATAATCAGACAGAATCCCGTCAATTTCCGCCATGTTGGCATTACGGAGTTTTTCAAAAATCTGCGGCACCTTTACGTTAACCAGTGACAGGCTTTCCTGCGGCACAATATCCAGCACGCCCACGATCCGGCGGTCACGGTTCAGATTTTCCGCTTCGTGCAGGGTCCGCAGCAATGCGCTGGCGTCCGCGTAGGAGTGCGGCACTTCCTTAAGCGTTCGTACCGTGGTGCCGATCGCGATCAGTGGTTTCAGGCTGGTGTTGCGTTCCACATCAAACTTCGCCGCCTGGGCCAGACCGTAGGTGCGTTCCTCAATATCCGCGTCGTCGTCGCCCATTACCAGCATTACAAACCGTCCCTGCACCTGGCACATGCAAACCGTTCCCCCGCTGCTTTTCGCCAGCCGGCACAGCAGGCTTTCGGCGGCGCGAGTTTCCTCCGCGCTCACCGGCTCGCGGCTCAGTTCTACAACCATTGTCAGGTATCGTCCGGCGGTCAGGCTCATTTGCAGGGCGCGGCCGCGCTCCACCACTTCGTTTTCCGGGATTCCCGCGATCAGGTCCCCCAGCAGCCGTTCTTTCAGCAGCTGCCCGGAGGAAGCCAGCTGGTCGCGGTACGTGCGCAGGTTGTCCTGGCGGCGTTTATCTTCCCGGATACAATCCGCGATGTGGTTAAGCACCTGTAAAAGTTCCTGCCCGCTTACAGGCTTGAGCAGGTATTCCTTCACACCCAGTGAGATGGCTTCCCGCGCGTAGGCAAAATCGTCGTATCCGCTTAAAATAACGATATACATCCACGGCATGGAAACACTTACGGCACGGCACAACTCCAGCCCATCCATAAAGGGCATGCGGATATCGGTAATCAAAATATCAGGTTTGATGTCCTGCAGCATTGACAGCGCCATTTCTCCATCCGGCGCCTCCCCTGCCAGCACAAAATCAGTCTGTTCCCAGGGGAAATTACTTCGGATCCCTTCCCGTACCACAATCTCGTCGTCAGCCAGAAACACCTTGAACATCGTCTTTCCTCCCGAACGGCACGCTGAGGGATACCGTCGTCCCGTTTTCATCGCTCTGGATCTTTACGCCTTCCGACTGGTTATAATATAACTGAATGCGCTTATTTACGTTAAACAGCCCGTAACATCCGCCTTCACCCTCGTTCGGCGCATCATTGTTCAGACTTTCGCGCACCTGACGCAAGCGCTCGGCGGACATTCCGGCGCCGTTATCGACCACGGCCAACACCAGCCTGCCGTTCTCCTCCCGGCCGCTCACGCGGATAAAACCGCGCCCGCGCCGGTGCTTAATACCGTGGTAGATCGCGTTTTCCACCAACGGTTGCAGCAGCAGTTTCAGGATCAGCTCATTGTAAAACTCGCGGGGAATATCAATTTCATAATCCAGAATATCCCGGTAACGGATTTTCTGGATGGTCAGATACCCCTGCAGATGCTTAATTTCATCAGAAAGCGGAATCCAGTCCCTGCCCTGAGAAAGCGAGATGCGGAAAAAATCCGAAAGCGCTCTGGTGATGTGGATGACTTCGTCGGTGCGCTGCGCTTCAGCCATCCACACGATCGCGTCCAGCGTGTTATACAGAAAGTGCGGGGCAATCTGCGCCTGCAGGGTACGCAACTCGCTTCGTTTCAGGTTTTCCTGTTCCCGGCGGTTCTCGTCAATCAGC
This sequence comes from Bacillota bacterium, assembly GCA_023395615.1. Taxonomy (GTDB): domain Bacteria; phylum Bacillota; class Clostridia; order Christensenellales; family Aristaeellaceae; genus CAXXOK01. The sequence goes on along the minus strand of JAEWYP010000069.1, from coordinate 42,365 downwards.
CGTTGCAGCTTGCCCGCCATCACGTTCAGGCTTTCAGCCAGGCCCCGCAGTTCCAGCACCTCCGGCCGTTCCACGCGCGCCTGCAGGTCGCCCTCCGCAATCGCCCCCGCGAAGCGTTCCAATGTAGCGATCGGCGTTCGGATGGTTCGGGATAGCGAACGCTGCGCCAATATCGCAAAAACGAACGTAATGGCCAGCAGAAGCGCCATCATCCACACAATAAAGAGCAGTTGCTGCTGCATCTGGCGGCTGGTTTCCGTCGTTTCGCTAATTTCTACGGTAATATACTGCTCCAACATATCCCCCACGAGAGAAGACACACTGCGCACCTCGTCCAGCAAAGCTTCGTTGTCGGCGACTGGCGCACCCTCCGCGATCTGTTCCCCCATGCGGTCTATATAACTTTTCAGGGTATCCATCGTTCGGCGCGCCACGGTCAGCTCGATGGAATTGCCGCCCGAAGCGGTAGTCATCAACGTTTCCAGAGTATGGTTAATCTCTCCCATCATCACGTACTGCTGCCCTTCCGCAAACGTGATTCTTCCGGCGACAATGCTCCACATTTCGTCCGGAATCCCCGAATTGACCACAGGCTTAAGCGAGGAAACGCTCTCCACCTGCATAATGGCCTGATGATAACTGTCCGCATAAGTGCGCATCGTCCAGATGCTGACCAGCGCGGGAATCAACATCAGGGCAAGAATCACCATAAAGCTGAACCGCAGGCGCTTGGCAAGGCTCTCGCCCATGCCCATCCGGTTGAAAACCCGGTCAAACAGCGCGCGCATCGTCAGTATTCCCTGGGGGGCAGGCTGTTCAGGTTCGTATCAAATTCCGAAAACACTTTTTCCTGAGAGAAGGTTTCACGGGGAATGGACTCCCCGGCTGCCAGTTTCTTAGCCAGCATCATAATCACATCCCCGATCAGCGGTGTGCATTCCACGACGCAGTTAATTTTACCCTGTTTCAGCAGGTCGATCGCCTTTTGCTCGCCGTCCACGGTCACAATCACAATATCCTTACCGGGGGTCAGCCCTGCCTCCTCGATCGCCTCGATCGCGCCCAACGTCATCGCGTCGTTATGGGAGTAAAGCACGTCTATGTCTTTGTGCCTCGCCAGCAAGCCCTGCATACATTCCTTGCCTTTGGAGCGCAGGAAGTCGCCCGATACGCTTTCGATGATCTGAAAACGGCTATCCCCTTCCAGCACTTCCCGAAAACCCGCGCCGCGCTGCCGCATCGGTGTGGAATCAACCGTTCCGGAAATTTCCACAATATTCACATGGTTTGCATCCGCCATGCGCTTTTGCACAAACTGCCCGGCCTTGCGGCCTTCCTCCGTAAAGTCGGAGCCGACAAAGCCCACATACAGGCTGTTGTCGCTGGTCTTAATCTGGCGGTCGGTAATCAGCACGGGTATCCCGGCCTTTTTTGCTTCGGTCAGCACATTATCCCATCCGTCCTCCACGATGGGTGAAAAAGCGATCACATCCACCTGATACGCGATAAAAGAACGGATCGCCTTGATCTGATTTTCCTGTTTCTGTTCTGCGTTTTCATACATCAGGCGAACACCCGCCCGTTTGGCAGCATCCTGAACGGACTTGGTATTGCCTAAACGCCATGCGCTTTCCGATCCCAGTTGGGAAAAGCCCAACAGTACCTGTGAGGCGTCCGCCGTACTATCCGCCGAAGGCGCGGAAGGCGCGCAACCGTTCAGCAGCAACAGGCAGGCAAGGCATATCATCGTGATCGTCCCAATCAGACGGAATCTACTTCTCAAACTTCGTTCCTCCCCGTTTCGCCTAACGTCGGTTCCGGGCATTTTTTCGTTTGGCTTCTTTGGCCGCTTTTGCCCTATTGTAGCACCAACCAGCACACCTCACAAGCAGTCCGTACAAAAGAAGAGTACGCATTCGCGTACTCTTCTGCCGGTCCAGTGGATGTCAGAGTGCTCCAAACCGCCGATCGAGCAGGGTTTCCTGTACAGAGGATGGTTCTTCTCTGACCCCAGACAGGTGGTTCGGATATTTTTCAGAACCGCGCAACGACAGCCGCGGCACGACCACCATACGTTCCGCCGGCCGGCTCGGTTCTTCAAAGCGGCGCACCAGCAGCCGGGCGGCTTTCGCCCCCAACTGCGTTACCTCACGGTCCAGGCAGCTGAACGGCAGGCCGAAGATCATCTGTCCAGGCAGTTCGTCGAAGCCAACGAACGCCACATCCTCCGGAATCTTCCTTTTCGCGTCCCGTATCGCATTAAGAAAGCCGATCTCACTGTGATTATTGGCGATAAAAAACGCCGTCGGGCGTTCCGCCGTATCCATTAGCTCCCTGACGCGGCGGTAGGCTTCCTGCTGGTCAAAGGTGCCGGTCAGGAGATACGGCTCGCGCAGGGGCAGTCCGTTTTTCTGCATTGCCTCACGGTAACCATTCACCCGTTCCCGCCCAATCTGGAGCTGGGTGTTCCCCGCAATCACGCCGATCTCGCGGTGTCCCGCACGAATCAGCGCATCGGTTGCCGCGTATGCGCCGCTGAAGTTATCACTGAGCACGCAATCGCAATCCAGGCGGCGAATCGGCCGATCCAGCACCACATACGGCCCATCCAGGTCGTTCAGCCGGGAGAGCATCTCCGCAAAATCCGTTTCGTCTTCATAATTACACGCGGGTACATAGATCAAGCCCTTTACACGCTGGCAGCGCATCGCCTCAAGCGCACGAAAATCACGTTCCGGCTCGTTACCAGAGGTGCGCAGGATCAGCGTGTAACCGCACTGATCCATCACTTCGCTGATCCCAGTCAGCAACCCGGAAAAGAAGGGGTTGTTCGCCTCAGGGATAATGAGCCCGATGGCGTCGCTTTCCTGTTTGGACAGGCTTCGCGCCAACGCGGAAGGCTGATAATGATAGCGCTCCATCACTGCCCTGATCTTCGCGGCCGTATCCCGGCTTACATATCCTTTGCCGTTAATCACCCGCGAAACCGTCGCTTTGCCAACGCCTGCTTCGCGGGCAATATCCTGTATGTTAACGCTTTTCATAAGCCCCTCCTGTAGTGAAAACGGTTCCAGACACCCGGAATTATAACGGTTCCCGGATAGGCTGTCAACGCGGTTACGTATACGTTTTTTAGGGAATGCGCTTTCCCTTTGCGTGATTTTCAGGTATAATGAGGGAAACGGAAGGGGGCGCGGAAGTGGCGAAGGAACGCATCGGCCTCATGGGCGGAAGCTTTAACCCGATCCATGAACGCCATTTAGCCATTGCCGCCTGCGCGCTGGATGAAGCCAGGCTGGACCGGATCCTTTTTCTCCCGACGGGCAACCCGCCCCACAAACGCGAAGGATTAGCGGATGCTGAACATCGTTTTGAGATGACGCGCCTGGCGACGCTCCGGGAGCCGCGCTTTAGCGCATCGCGAATGGAAGTGGACCGTGTCGGCGTTACCTACACGGTGGATACGCTAACGCAGCTGCACCGCCAGCTGCCGGACGCGGAACTTTTTTATATCGTCGGTGAAGATACTCTGCTGGATCTGGTGAACTGGCGGGAACCTGATCGCGTGTTTCAACTGTGCACATTTCTGGTGTTCCGCCGCTTCACGCAGGACGCCAGCAACCACCCGATAGTACGCTCGCTGGAAGCGAGAGGGGCCAAATTCTGGTATCTCTCGCTTCCGCCGCAGGACATCAGCGCTTCTTCCGTACGCAGCCGGCTTGCCTCCGGGGAAATCCCGCCGGAGTTGCCGCTGCAGGTGTACGAGTACATCCGCATCATGGGGCTGTATGGCGTTTCCCCGGCGCCTGCGGGCGCGGCCGCCATATACCCAAAACTGCGAGATGCTCTGAGCGAGAAGCGTCTGCTCCACTCCCTGCTGGTCGCTGCCACGGCGAGGCGGTTGGCGCATCTCCACAGGCTGAACGAGGAATCCTGCGAGTTGGCGGGGCTGGTGCATGACTGTGCCAAGTGCATGCCGCTTCAGACACAGCAGCGTATCGCCCGGGAACAGCGGTTGCTGCTGGATAAAGAAACCCTCGCCAGCGAAAACATGCTGCACGGCCCCGTAGGCGCGGTGCTGGCTGAAACGGAGTATGGCATACACGACCCCAATATCCTTTCCGCTATACGCTGCCATACCACCGGGCGGGTCGGAATGCTGCCCGCCGACATGGTGCTGTATCTGGCCGATAAGATTGAGCCGGGCCGCCGTTATTATCCGGCGCTGGAAGCAGTGCGGCAGCTGGCGGACGAGAACCTTGCGGCGGCAACGTTAAACTCCCTGCGCTCCACGCAGGCATACGTAACCCGGCAGCGGCAGACGCTGCATCCCGCCACCCAGCGCGTGATCCTTTGGCTGGAACGCCTGGTGGAAAATGGAAAGGAGCATTGACCGGATGGAAGGAAAAGAGAACCTCCTCAAAGCCGCTGAAGCACTCTACCAAAAAAAAGCACAGGACATCGTTGCGCTGGATGTATCAGCCCTCACCGTGATTACCGATTCGATGCTGATCGCCAGTGGCCGTAACGTTTTACAGGTGAAAACGCTGGCAGACGAAGTGGAGGATAAAATGGCCGAAGCCGGCGTCCCCCTTTTGCGACGGGATGGTCAGCGCGATTCCCGCTGGATCGTACTGGATTACGGTACGCTGCTGGTACACCTTTTTCACACGCAGGAGCGTGAGTTTTACCGACTGGAAAAGCTTTGGGAGCATGACGGCAATCGGATTCCCCTGCCCTTCGATGAGAATGAGGAATCTTCGGCGCTGCACTGAGCCCGTTTCTATCAACTCACAGTTCCATGCCGTGAGCGTAATTGCCGGAGATCATATCACGTCTGTCTTGCCACGCTGATCACCCAACAGCGTATCCGCCCTGCCTCATCGCTCTGATATGCGAAAAACAGTATCAAGATCTGTATCTTCGTTCTTTGATCATTGTACTAAAATTCGCTGCAGCGAACGTGATCACGTTCCGTCTGCAGCTTTTTACGTTCGCCAACATTCCTGAGAGACAGATTCCAGCTCGCTTCCCTTCCGTATGCGGCTCCCTCAACGATTTTCTTTGCTCCTTCAGAAAGCGGATCCGCATCACCGTTTTTCCCGATTTCCTTTTCCCGAAACCTGGCGGTTTTCCGATCCCAATCCGTTCCATTCTGCTCAGGATCAATCGCAGAAATTTCTTAGACGCTTGACAAAATTGAATTGCCCGTTTATAATTTGAAAACGAATTTCATTTTTAATTTAGTGTGAAGGAACCGACCCGTCCTTTACACAGAACTGGGAATGAAGATTCGGGAACCGACATGCTCATGCCGGAAGCCCGCACCGTAAACCAATCGGAGAATTCGGAGGGAACTTCATGAAAAAGTGGTTATCGCTGCTGTTGACCTGCCTGATGGCGCTGTCCCTGTTACCTGCGGCTGCTGAAAGTGCGCCGACGCTGCGCGTAGTGGCGACCATCTTTCCCCAGTACGACTTTGCACGCGCCATCGCAGGCGACACCGGCGCCGTGGAGCTGACCATGCTGTTAAAGCCCGGGGCTGAAGCGCACACCTACGAGCCAACCCCGCAGGATATTATCGCGATCCGCAACGCTGACCTGTTCATTTATGTCGGCGGAGAATCGGACGCATGGGTTGCCGATATCCTGTCCTCCATGCAGGACAGCAAGGTGAAGGCTGTACGTCTCACGGACATGGTTCCGACCGTTACGGAAGAAACGGTGGAAGGCATGCAGGCTGAAGAAGGGGAAAGTGCCGATGCCGAACCGGAAATGGACGAACATGTCTGGACCTCTCCGGTCAACGCGATTGCGATGGTAAACGCCATCTGCGAGGAAATGTCCGCATTGGATGCCACACATGCCGACGCGTACCGCGCCAACGCCGCGGCTTACACGCAGAAGCTGCAAACGCTGGATGATTCCTTCCGCCAGGTTGTCAGCACAGCCAAGCGCAAGGAAATCATCTTCGGCGATCGGTTTGCGCAACGCTATTTCATTAAAGAATATGGCCTCACATATTACGCGGCTTTCCCCGGATGCTCCGCGGAAACCGAACCCAGCGCGCAAACCGTGGCTTTTCTGATTGATAAAGTACAGAAAGACCAGGTCCCGCTGATCCTGTACCCGGAACTTTCCACGCATACGCTGGCAGATACCATCAGCGAGGCGACAGGGGTGCCGACACACATCTTCTACGCCTGCCATAACCTGACCGCAGATGAATTTGCTTCAGGAAAAACTGTGGTGGATTTCATGACGGAAAATCTGGAAACGCTGAAAACCGCGCTGAACTGACAACGCAGAAAAACATAAACCACAAAAACACCCCGCGGGCGATCGCGCCTGTGGGGTGTTTGATTTGAATTATTAATATCATAACAGTAGGTTGCGTTGCCTGTTTCAACGCGACGCGTTTTCAGCCAAAGAAAGGTTATTCCTCTGCGGGTTTCCAGCCCTTCGCACCCAGCTGCCGCGCCACGCTCTCCAACGACGCCAGGCCGCTGTGGAAGCCGTTGCCGTTATCCAGCACCACATCGGCAACGCTGCGATAGATGGGCATCCGTTCCTCGTAAATCCTCTCGATTTCCTCGTGGCCCATCTGTGCCAGCAGCGGCCTTTTTTCCGCGCGGATGTCCAGCAGGATATCATCAATCGGGCGATCAATCAAAACTACGTACCCGTGCGCGCGCATCAGCCTGCGGTTCTCCTCCCGCAGCGCAGTGCCCCCGCCCGTGGAAATGATTCCGGGAGTAGCAGTAATCAAGTCCTGTAACAGGCGCGTTTCCCCGTCGCGAAAGGCCGCCTCCCCATAAGTGGAGTAAATCTGCGCTGTGTTCATGCCGGTAATTTCCGCCAGGTAGGCGTCCGTGTCCAGGTACGGCGTTTGCAGCTTCAACGCAACCCTGCGCCCCAGCGCGCTTTTCCCGCTTCCGGGCATGCCGACCAGAAAGATATGCCGTTCCATGACGCTATTACTCCTTTTCAGTCGCATCCTTCGCCGCGTCGCCCTCTCCAAGGGGCATTGGTTTCACCCCGGCCTCCAGCGTAAACTCAAACGCGGCGCCGGTTTCCACAGGCAACAGCCGGATGGTCTGACCATGTTGCTGGATAATGCGCTGGCAGATGCTCAGCCCTAGGCCCGTTCCGGAACCCTTGCCAACGGTATGCGCCTTATCCGCTTTATAAAACCGGTCGAAGATATGCGGGCGATCCTCCGGCAGGATAGGCGCGCCGTCGTTGGCGACGATAACGGTTGCTTTATCATGCACTATCGCGGTGGTAATTGTCAAGTTCCCGTGGTCATTCACAAACTTCAACGCATTGTCCACCAGATTATACACAACCTGTTCGATACGGTCCTGATCGGCGTGCACCATACACGGTTCCACCTGAAAATCCAGCTGGGGGGTGATACCGCGCTGGTCTATGTCCGCCATACGGGCAATCAGTACGCGACGGATCGTTTCGTTAATATCGTAGTTTGCGTAGGTCAGTTGAACCGCTCCTTTTTCCATGCGGCTCAGTTCCAGTAAATCCGCAATCAGCTTTTTGAGCCGGTTGGTCTCGTCGGAAACGATTTGAAGATAACGGTCCCGTTCTTCCGCCGGGATGGTTCCGTCCAGCATCCCTTCCACGAACCCGTGGATGCTGGTAACGGGTGAACGCAGCTCGTGGCTCACGTTAGCGACAAACTCGCGGCGGTTTTCCTCCACCTGAGCCAGTTTGTCCGCCATCACGTTAAACGCCCCGGCCAGCTGGCGCACCTCGTCAACGCCGGTCACCGCCGCGCGGGAATTGAAGTTGCCGCGGCTCATATCCTCAGCGGCGCGGGTAATCACCGTCAGCGGTTTTACGATACTTCGGGTATACAGCAGCGCGCACGCGGCCGCCACCAGCGCCGCGATAGAAAAACCGCCCACAACCTGCAGCACTACGCCGCGATACTCCGCCTCGATCACCTGCGCGCTGGTATGAATAAACACCGCGCCAAGCACCGTATTATTCTGCACCCACGGCACGGCCACGGTAAAGATGGTTCCGTTGACCGCGTTGGTAATACGGGTTTCCACCTCTTTACCCGACAGAACCTCGCGCAAAGTATCCGCCACATCCGAAGGAGACAGATTTTCTACAGCCGACGGGTTGTTCTGGATTGCTGTGTTCATGTTGTCCTTCACACGGCCGTTACGGTCCACGATCAGGATATACGCGCCGAAATCCTGATATACATTCGCTGCTTTCCACTGTAAATACGATTCGGTCGGCGTATCCAGCCCAAGATAATCGCTCAGGGTGTTGTCCTCCACGCGGCTGGCCAGAAACGCGATTTCCCGCGCCTGCACCAACAGGCTGTCCATGCGGCTGTTAATCATATTGCTGCGAATGGTCAGGATGGAAAAACCCGCGCCGACAAAGACCACTACCAGAATAATCAGCAGCAGCATAGAAAACAGCCGGGAAAACATGCTGTGAAACATAAGCGCCTCCGGTGCGAAAAGCAGGGCTGCATCACTACAGGGCGAATGCGCGCCCCGCGGCGTTTTACCCCTGTTTCGATTCAAATTTATAGCCTACGCGCCATACCGTGTGGATTTCCCACCCGTACTGCTCGCAGCCTACCAGCTTTTCCCGCAGCCGCTTGATATGCACATCCACCGTGCGGCTGTCGCCAAAAAAGTCAAAACCCCATACGCGTTCCAGCAACTGTTCCCGCGTAAACACCATGTTAGGGTGAGAAGCGAGGAAGTACAGCACTTCCAGCTCTTTGGGGGGCATCTCCACAGGGCTGCCTTCAAAGGTGACTTCATATCGCTTCAGGCTCACGGTCAGCTGTGGAAAGCTGAGCATGTCGTCAGTTTCCGTATTCTCGCTCTCCGCGCCGCTGCGGCGCAGCACCGCCTTGACGCGTGCGACCAGTTCCTTGTTTTCAAAAGGCTTGGTGATGTAATCGTCCGCACCCAGTTCCAACCCCAGCACCTTGTCGAAGGTTTCGTCCTTGGCGGTCAGCATGATGACCGGCGTTTTGCTGGTTTTGCGGATTTCGCGCAGCACCTCCAGCCCGTCCACGCCGGGCAGCATCACATCCAGCAGCACAAGCGACGGCTGCTGCCGCTTAAAGGCAGCCAGCCCCTCGTCCCCGCGCGCGGCTTCGCAGACTTCGAACCCTTCCTTTTCCAGATAGAGCCGGATGAGATGGCTGATGTTCCTGTCGTCGTCCACCAACAGAATCCGCTGTTTGTCCGACACGGTGTTTTCCCTCCTGTTATCAACCGCTTACGCGGCCCGCACACGGCGCGTCGCCGCTATTTCAACGTTACCACCGTTACGCCGTCCTCGCCTTCGCCGTACACGCCCAGTCGATAGCTCTTCACATCCATATGGCCTTTCAGATGCCGCTGAATGCCCATGCGAAGCGTACCTGTGCCCTTGCCGTGGATAATGCTTACCTCGTGCAGGCCCGCCAGCGTCGCCTCGTCCAGGTAGCGGTCCACCTCCGGCAGCGCTTCATCCTGGGCCAGCCCGCGCACGTCCAGTTCCAACGGCACGCTGCGCGTGGCAGCGCCGGTTTTGGCCGTTACGCTGGTTTTGACCGTTCTGGCCGGTTCCACAATGCGCAACTGGCTCAGGTGAGCTTTCAGTTTCATAATGCCAGCCTGCACCTGCACCTCGCCCTTGCTGTCCGGCAGGGTAAGCACCGTGCCCCGCGTTTTCAGGTTCACGATTTCCACATTTTCGCCAACGCGGACGGTCTTGGGCGGGGTAAACCGCGTTTCACTGGGCTGGGAAAGCCCTTCGCTTAAGTCGTCGATTCCCTTCTCCATCCGTTTCCGGAGCGCCTGCACCTCGTGTTCGGGCGTTTGCGCCTGTTTTTTTAATGTTTTTAATTCGGAAATAATCGCTTCGGCTTCCCGGCGCGCGTTTTCCATCACGCGCTTACCGTCTTCCTTCGCCTTGCGCAGGTTCTTCTCGCGGTTGTCTTCCATTTCTTTGCGAAGTTTCTCCGCCTCGTTCCGCAGGGACACCGTTTCCTGATAGGCTTCCTCCGCCATTTTACGCTCTTTTTCGGCGATCTGCCGGTGATACTCGGCGTTGGCGATCACGTCTTCAAAACGCACGTCGTTCTGGGACAGCAACTGTTTTGCTTCGTCGATCAGCGCCGGAGACAATCCCAGTTTCCGGCTGATTTCAAACGCGTTGCTTTTCCCAGGAATGCCGATGGACAGGCGGTAGGTGGGGCGCAGGGTGGCTACGTCAAACTCCACGCTGGCGTTTTCCACACCGGGGGTGGACAGGGCGAAGGCTTTCAGTTCGCTGTAATGAGTTGTCGCCATGGTACGCACTTTACGCTGCAACAGGTTTTTAAGGATCGTCTGCGCCAGCGCCGCGCCTTCGGTGGGGTCGGTGCCAGCGCCCAGCTCGTCAAACAGCGCCAGATCGTGTTCCGTTACAACGTCCATAATGCTTACGATGTTTTTCATGTGGCTGGAGAAGGTGGACAGGGACTGCTCGATGGACTGCTCGTCTCCAATATCCGCATACACATGCTCAAACACGGCCAGCTCGGTACCCAGGTCCGCGGGCACATGCAGGCCCGCCTGTGCCATCAGGGTCAGCAGCCCTACCGTTTTCAGTGTTACCGTCTTGCCGCCTGTATTGGGGCCGGTCACTACCAGCGTGGTAAAGTCGTCCCCCAGCCAAAGAGTCGTCGGTACCACCTTGTCCCGGTCGATCAGCGGGTGCCGTGCACGGATCAGTTTGATATATCCATGGTTATTCAGCTTCGGCAGGGAAGCTCGCATGTCCTTAGCCAGCTGGCCCTTGGCAAAGGCGAAATCCAGATGGTTCAGGATATCGATATCCGCGCGCAGTTCGTCCGCATGCGGCGCAAGCTGCCCGGTCAGCGCCAGCAGAATTCGTTCAATCTCCTGCTGTTCCCGGCCGCGAAGCTGTTTTAAATCGTTTCCCAGTTCCACCACCGCGATCGGCTCCACAAACAGCGTCGCACCGGTGGAACTCTGGTCGTGCACCAGTCCGGGCACATTTGCCCGGCATTCCGCTTTAACGGGGATGCAGTAGCGATCTCCCCGAAGGGTGATAATCGCATCCTGCAGGTACTTGGCAAAAGAAGAACTGTGGATCATCTGGTTCAGCTTTTCCCGCATCCGCTCGTTCGCGGCGCGAATCTGCCGCCGAATCTGCATCAGCTCCGCGGACGCACGGTCGGCGATTTCATCCTCGCTCAGGATCGCGTCGGTAATCGCCTGCTCCACACCGGGCAGAGTGGTCAGCCTGCTGGCCAGCCCGGTCAAAATTGGGGTATCCTCTCGCTCCTTCACCAGAGCGGCGCGGGCGGCGCGGGCGGCCCGCAGGCATCCCGCCACATCCAGCAGGGCCTTGGGCGACAGCGCCGCCCCCTTACCCGCCAGTGAAAGCTGCTCCCGTACGTCGCCAAACCACTGAAGCGGTGAACCGCCCAGATAGGCCAGCAAAATCGTGGCTTCTTCCGTTTCCTCCAGCGCGCGGCTTACCTCAGAAAAATCGCGGTAAGGAGTCAGTTCCTGGCAAAGCTCCGCTCCCATCGGCGTTACACAGAAAGCCGACAGCATTTCCCGTATTTTCGTAAATTCCAGCACTCGCAGTTCCCGGGCCGGTTCCATGCGCAGCGCCTCCTGTTGCTCAGTTTCTACCCGGCCGTCCGGGTCGGGTCACTCCACCCCGCGTAAAAAATGTCCGGTGGTGGAAGGTTCGTTATCCTTTTCGGTGATTCCGGTTCGCATCAGCGCCGCGAAACGTCGCGTAACGGCCAGCTGGCGCTCCGGCGGCTCCACGGTAAAGCTTAACAGCATTCCCGCGCCCAGCGCCTTCCGGCGGCTGTCCTGTCCGGACAGGTCGGTCGGCAGGGCATTCAGCAGCTCCACCACGCAGCCCTCCGGCATCCGCATGCGCCGCAGGGGGAAATCGTACCCCCGACGGTCGGTAAGCGACGGGTCCGGCGCGGCGCAGGCACGATCATCCAGGCCGCACAGCGCGCAGTGTTCCCGCCCATGGGTCAGTCCACGGCGTACCCGTTCCGGGCAATGGTTCAGCAGCATCAGCCGTTCTCTGCCATAGACTTTTAAAAGCGGCGGCACCCCATTTTCCCCGTTCAACAGCGCCGTCAGTTCGGTATAGTTCAGTTCAGGCCACAGGGTAAAGAACGCAGGAGCATTGCTTAACAATTCCTGTGCTGCTTCGGGATTGGTAATCGGCACTCCTTCACCCAGCGCAAAGGGAATTGGCAACGGAAAGCCGAGCTGTCCCACACTCCCCGGCACAATACCCGCAAGTTGACCGGCGTTTTCCGAAAGCGTCGGTAAAAGCTGTGCGAATGCCTCGTCACTCATCTGTGGCGGCAGAACCAGCCACGTCCCGACCGGCAGTTTCGGCAGTTCATCCACCAGTGTTGGAAGCGTGTAGTCTGTCGGGGCATATAGAAGTAGGTTCGCGCCTGCCGCTAAAAAATCCTGCCCGATTTGCGCGTCGGTGAAGCTGATCGCCAGCGTTTCCACGGCATTTTGCTTTGACACGTTCCTCGGTTTACGTATTCTGCGTGCTTCGCCCCCAAGTGCGGCCACAGCTTCACGCTTTTCCGCCGAAAAAGCAGTGCGACGCATATCCGCAAGCTTCTCCAGCGCGTTGCGGCGCAGGGCGTTCAGCGCCGACACCGGTGCGAAAGCCCGGTCCGTGTCCACGATGGGTTCCTCCGCCAGCACAAACGGCGTGTCGCCCAGTTTGGAAAGCGCAGCAATAATTTCCTCTTTCGTAAGGGGTCTCGTTCGCGGGGTTTGTGCCGATTCACCCAAGGCTTCCGCAACGCTGATGCCGTCGCTCGCCGTAAGGCGCAGGGGTTTGCCCGCCAGCACCTCCGCCCGCATCGTTACCGGAATCTGCTTTTCCGTAAGGTTCTGCGCCCATCGGAGCTGTTCGGCGTCCGCCAGCCGCACGACCGGATCGCCCGGGCGCACCCACACATCGGGCCGCAGGCGCAGGGTCGCGTGCCCCGCCGTTTCCGGGCCGGAATAACGCAGTTCCACATCCTCCGCGCCTTCAATCCGCAGGCTGTCTCCGTCGTGCAGCGGCAGGGTAAGCTCCGTTTCAGCCAGATTGCCTTTCACCGCGAGGATTTCCCCAATGGGGACACCGCCGTGGTTGACCCGTTCCGGGGCGCACAGCGCCGCGTCCTCGGCGCCCAGCGCGTGCCCCACAGTAAATCCGCCTCTGTGGAAAACCTGCTTCAACGCTGTTTTTTCTTCCTCGTCCGCAGGCGCAAACTCGCCGCGGGCTAACGCGTCCAGCGCCCTGCGATAGCGGTCGGTCACAACGGCCACATACTCGGGGCGTTTCAAGCGGCCTTCAATTTTCAGTGCTGCCACGCCCGCAGCCTCCAGTTCGGGCAGGTGGTCGCGCAGACAAAGGTCCCGTGTGGAAAGCAGCGCGGCCATCGTGCCGCCCAGCGTAACCTGCTGCCTGCAGGGCTGCGCGCATCGGCCCCGGTTGCCGCTTCTCCCGCCCGCCATGCTGGAAAGCAGGCACTGCCCGCTCACCCCGGCGCACAGCGCGCCATGTACAAACACTTCAATGTCCGCTCCGGTCGCCGCGGCCTGTTCGATGGTCTGCAACGTACATTCACGGGCCAGCACCACCCGACGAAAGCCATGCTCCATCGCAAACCGAGCGCCTGCCGCCGAATGGATCGCCATTTGGGTGCTGGCGTGCAGTTCCAGCGATGGATATACCGCGCGCGCCATATGCGCCACGCCCAAATCCTGTACGATCACCGCGTCCGCGCCGCAGGCGTAGATCACGCCGAGCGTCTCCAGCACATCTGCCGTTTCCTGCGGCTTCACCAGCGTATTCACCGTTACGTGAATCCTGACATGATAGAGGTGCGCGTAAGCTACAGCCTTTTCCAGCATCTCCGCATCAAAATTCGCCGCTGAAGCACGTGCGCCGAAACGGGAGAAACCCAGATACACAGCGTTCGCGCCGGCGCACACAGCGGCGCGCAGCGATGCTTCATCCCCGGCAGGCGCAAGCAGTTCCATCGTTTTTTTTAAGCTTTCCGGCATCGCTCCGCCTCCTCCCGGCGACAAAGCGGCGCGGAGCAGTTGCCCCGCGCCGACGGTAAGAGATTCAGATTTGATCGAACGGATATACCTCACCGAAGGTATCCACTCGGATGGAGCGGATCACCTGCGGCACGGACGGCCGATCGTTACGGTCCGTCGGAACGGCAACGATGCGATCCGCTACCTCCATACCTTCCAGCACCCTGCCAAATGCCGCGTATGCCCCATCCAGATGCGGGCTGTCGCTGGTCATCACAAAAAACTGGGACCCGGCGCTGTCCTTCATCATACTGCGCGCCATGCTGAGCACCCCGTAGGTATGTCGGATCGGATTGGGCACGCCGTTCTGCGCAAATTCCCCCTTGATACTGTAACCGGGCCCGCCGGTGCCGGTGCCCTTGGGGCATCCTCCCTGGATCATAAAGCCGGGGATGCAGCGGTGAAAAATCAGTCCGTCATAAAATCCGCTGTTGGCCAGCGCGATAAAGTTGCCAACCGACTGGGGGGCATCTTCCGGGTACAGTTCCCCTTTCAGTACGCCGCCATCCTGCATGGTAATTTCAAACACAGGGTTTGCCAAGTTAATCATCCTCTCCGATTTCGTCCTATCCGAAGGCGTTTCCGCCTTAACGTTTCGATAACCTCAGTATTATATCAGATTCGTGGGAACATGCAAGCCGTGGCGGTAAGGCTTTACATTCCAGCTGTTTGGTGGCGACGTATGGGAATCGTTTTCCGTTTTTAGCTTGTCGGGTGAAAGATCGTTCCTTCGGCGTTATTGCTTGAAAGATAGGTATGTTTCTGTTACAATATTTGTAGATTAAGCGTTTTAACTGGCAATGGACAACCGACGCATCTCATTTTGGGTTTCTTTGGAAGGAACGACCATGAGCGAACAAAGAACGGTTCTGATCGTTGACGACTCGAAACGATTCAGTGAAACGACCCCGTTCGAGCCGGAATTTCAGGTATGGCGCGCTGACAGTAAGGATAGCGCGCTGGCCTTTCTGCGCGCTCATCCGGGCACGACGATCACAGTAATCAATCTGGAATCTGCCGTCGAAAACGGACTTGCGCTGTTGGCCGCCATCCGCGAGCAGCAAAATTACGACGCTATGGTTGTATGGTTTTGCGTCGAACCCGATGATAAAGCCAGTATGGAACGCAGTTATCAGGGCGGCGCCGACGAGCTGATCTTTCGCCTGCCCGACAATTCGTCGTTGCAGTATCAGGTTCGTCGGCTGAAAGCGTTTCCAATCCGTTATGAAGATGGAGAAACGCCTGTGTATCTGGCCGGCGTTTCCGGCATCCCCAGCCGCTACCGACTGGAAAAGGTGCTTCGGGAAAGCGACCTGAAACTCGCCTCCGTTATGAACGCTGTTCCGGGTGGCATCGCGCTGTACGATTTTTCTGCGCAGCCAAGGCTGCTTTACTCCAACGAAACCCTTTCGCGGATGTGCGGTTATAGCGCTACGGAATACCGGGCGATCATGGAAAAGGATTATCAACAGTTGATTGCTCCCGAAGACGTGCCGATTGTGGAAGAATTGATCAGCCGCTTCCGCAGTAAACCGGAGCGGTTGGAAGGCACCTTCCGGATCATCACGAAAAGCCGTGACATTCGCTGGGTGCGCGTATCCGCAACACCCGCGGACAACGGGCAGCAGTGCAGTGTGGTTTTTATCGACGTTACGAAGGACAAGGAAAACGAGCTGAAAAATGAAAGGATGCAAAGCGAGCTCCTTTTTCACAGCGAGCACGACACGTTGACAGGCATTTTCAACCGTGAAACATTTTATCGTAAAACAGCCGCAATGCTTCGCGCCAATCCCGGAACCCCCTACGTGGTTCTGGTTTTGGACATTGACCGTTTTAAAGTAGTCAATGATCTGTTCGGTAAAGAAGCCGGAGATCACCTGTTAAAAACGATTGCCGAAGGCCTTCGTGAGCTGGCTGATCCAGTCGGCACCTGCGCGCGCATGGAAGCCGATCATTTTTCCGCCTGCCTGCCCCGGAGCACACTGGATATGGACAGGATACAGACGCTTTTTCAGGCGCGTCTCGAAAAAGAAAACCTTCGCTTCCATGTGCAGCTGTATTACGGTATCTACCCGATCCATAATATCGGAACGCCTGTGAACCACATGTGCGATCGCGCGGTGATGGCTCTGCGCACCGTGAAGGGCAATGCGTTGAAACGCTATGCGTTTTACGATGATAAACTCCGGCAAACGATGCTGGAGGAGAACGCCGTGTTGGACGAAATGAGCAGCGCGCTGGAACAGGGTCAGTTCGTGCCTTTTTTGCAGCCGATCTTCAGCATGGAAAGCGATCAGCCCGTAAGCGCGGAAATGCTGGTACGCTGGCAGCATCCGGATAAGGGGCTGATCTCCCCGGCCCAGTTCATTCCGCTGTTTGAGCGCAACGGGTTTATCACCAGGCTGGACACCTATATCTGGGAACAGGCCTGCAAACTGCTCAACCGGTGGAAGAAGCAAAATTACCCGCTGCCGATCTCGGTCAATATCAGCCGGATTGATCTGTATTACGTCACCCTATGCGACGACTTGCTGGCGCTGGTAAAGCGATACGGCATAGAGCCCTCTCAGCTGCGGTTGGAGATTACCGAAAGCGCATATGCCAAGGATCCGGTTGAGTTGGTGGAAACGCTGGAGCGTCTCCGCGCAGCAGGCTTTATCGTACTGATGGACGACTTCGGAAGCGGTTACAGCAGCCTGAATGTATTGATGGATATGCCTGTGGACATCCTGAAAATGGATTCGCGCTTCCTGACCCGGCTGAACACCAATCCACGCGCAGCCAGTATCCTGACAAGCGTTGTACACATGGCAAAGTGGCTGAATATTCCAATCGTGGCGGAAGGGGTGGAAACACCGGAACAGTTGGCGTTTCTGCGCTCCATCGGCTGTGATCAGGTGCAGGGGTACCTGATGGCCCGCCCGATGAGCGTGGCAAACTACGACCGACGGTTTGTTCGTTCATTCAGCGTTCCCGCCGTGCCTGCCGACCGATCGGGCACGGTTGACCTTTCCCTTCTTTGGGGGACCAGCGCCCAGATCGATACCCTGTTCAACGGGATGATCGGCGGCATGGGCGTATATGAGCTTGCGGACGACAGGCTGGAAATCCGACGGGTGAATGATGGTTTTTATGAGTTGTTTGGGTATACTCCCAAGCAGGTCTTTGACAATTCCCTTGAAGCGTTGAAAATCGTTCATCCGGATGATCGCGCTCCCCTGCTGGACGCTTGCCGCAGAAGTGCGCAAAGCGGCAGGGTGGAGCGTCTCGTGTGTCGTTTCGTCCACCTGCCGGACGACCATACCCTGTGGCTGGAAATCCGCCTGCGCTTCATGGGAAAAGCCGGCTCCAACGGTATTTATCTGTTTACCTTCAACGACGTTACGGAGCAGAAAGAATTCGAACACGCCCGCGCCCTGCGGACTTACGCGATGGTGCTGAGCACCGTCTATGCCAGCGTTTTTGAAATCAACCTGACCACATGGCGCACACGCGCCATCCACAAGCCCACAGGCAACGTCAGCGAAGACGCTCCGGATAAATCCTGCGACCACCTGAAAGCATTTTTACGCCGCACGCTGGCCGAGCCGGACGACGAACTGCTCCGTTCCGTTTTCACACCCGGATACCTTCGTTCCAAACTGAAAGAAAACGTCGGCGAGTACTATATGCTGGAACGTCAGGTCAAAGGTGAAAACGGTCTCCCCCGCTGGGCATCGTTCACGTTTATCAGCATTCCCTCCGACACGGCGGAAGAGGTCTACCTCCTGTGTATTGCAGATGTAAACAGCCGCAAACATGCCGAAGAACTGCGTATGGAGAACCAGTGGCTGCTACTGAAACAACGGGAACAGTCCCGTTACCAGACGCTGCTGGAGCACCTGGGCACTTCCCTTTTCGAGTGGGAAACCGATACGGGGAAAATGCTCTGTTCGCCCGGCTTCCAACGATATGCTCTGGGCGGATTTGATTTTCGGCAATTACGTTCTCATAAGGATCTGGAACCTTTCGTGGATCTACGCGACCTGAACCAGTACCGCCTGATGGTCAGCGATCTGCTCTCCCGCGGCAACACTTCCGCAATTCTCCGCCTGCTGGAAAAAGACGGCGCTTCCGTATGGTGCCGCCTGCTGTGCCTGTTCACTAAGGAGAGCCCGGACGGAAGCCCGCGCTGCATCGGCGCAATCAGCAGAATTGACGAACAGATGAAAATCCGTGAAAGTTTTCTGGACGAACAGAGCCGTTTTCAGGCTTTCGCTGAAAATTTCATGGTTGGGTTGGGCATCTTTGAACTGCGTGGCAACAAGCAGCGCATTTTATATCTCAGCAACGGATACCGCCAGATGGTTGGGTTTGACGAGAACGAGCCGTTTTATGACGAGCAACACCCGTTTTCCACCGTGTATGCCGAGGATGTCCCGCGTTTTTTGGAAGCAACCCGCACCCTGCAGCGTACCGGGAAGCCCTATATGATTGATTATCGCGTTTATCACAAAAATGGTTCTTTGCTCTGGATGCGTTCTCACAATTCGATTTATCCCGGTCCGGAGGCCGGCACCAGCCGCGTTTTCGCCGTAATTGAAGATATATCGGAGTTGAAAGCGCTGCAGGCACGGTTGGATCAATCGGGCACTCCTTCGCCGGACCCCGCAGCCTCTTGACGCGCCGTTCTCGCGGGCGTATCATCCACTTGATTACCACGCGCGCCATTTCGCAACGGTTGATGCGTTTTCAGCGACAGGCAGAGCAGGTTCTTCCTCCATCCGTCTGATTGTGCGCGGCAAGGAGTTCTCCCATGCTGTATCCCAGAGTACTGGTCGTATTATCGGCCCTTCCGGACGGGCAGGCGGCGCTGACTACCCTGATAGGAGCGTTGAGTCATGCCCTGTTCCCGGGTCTGTTGCGGTTTGCTTTGCCGATTGCCTTCCAACCCGAACCGGATCAGCCGGATCCGCTGGCAGGGACTCCCGGAGCTGGCCATTTACGTTTTTACGAGGAATCCGCCGGCATACAGGGCGTTTTACCGCTGGTAAACGGTGAAACGCATTTTTTACTGCTGCGCGGCGAGACTGCCTTTTCCAATCATTGGGATGCCGCCCTGTGGTTGCGCTTTCGGCTGTGCAATGCCCCCAACCCGCTGCTGACCGGGTTGATCGTGCCCGATGCGGAGGGCGCGCAGGCCTGCCTGCCCGCTATCCGTGGCGTTGTCGATATGGAGGGGGCTCTGCTCGGTCCGGGATTGGCGCTTGTCAACAGCGCCACGCCGGTCAAAACGCTGTTGGCCCATCCCGCACTGCTTTATGGAACCCTGGAAACGCTTCGGAAGCTCGACGGGGATATGGCTTCTCTTTCCATCCTGGCATACGCCGCCGGCTGCACGGTTTTCGCGCTGGACCGTGCTCTGTTGTGGCCTACCAGCCGCGAAACGCTTACGGAGAAACTGAAAGTGCCTCCGCCGTGGGTGTTGCCCGCTTCCGGGCTAAACCGTTTTGAGCAGTTGGCCGGACTCTCGTTCATTCTGGGTACGGCGTCGGTGCGGGCAACAGTTGGGCTGTTTGGCCCGCAGGCCAGTTATCCGCAGCGCCTCCCGGTTTCCCTGTGGTTTTACCAGCATGCGCATCCGTTTCTGCACCCCGCGTCTGCTCACATGCCGATGTTCGTAACAGCGTTTGTGGATCTGCCGACGTCTCCGCATCCCACGGATGCCTATCTGCAACGCTTCGCCTTTCTGAAAGCGTTGAAAAGACTGCCTCTTTCCCTGTATGCGGGGGGAGAATCGGAAAGGCGTCTGCGCTCGAGTTTTCCCAACACACTCGCCTACCCGGAAACCACTCTGCTGCCACGCACCCTTCTGGCAGACGGTATGTCCCCCCTGCAGCTGCTGAAACGGAATCAATGGCTGTTGCTGGAGCGCGCCGCGCATGCTTACCCGACTGCCACACATATCGCCTGGCTGGATATTGACATACTTTCGCATCCCCTGTGCCCGGATGCCTGCCCGGATTTTTCTGCACTGATGGATGATCGGATTCATCTTGGCTTTGTGGACGGGCATCCGGACGCATCACTCGCCGTTGTGCCCCGTTCGCTTCTGCGTGTGATGGCCCGTGAGGTGCAAACCGTGACCCAGCTGGACGTAGTGATGAAGCGCGGATTTAGTGAAAGATCCCTGCTCCGCCGGCTGCTTCGCCGGCATCCCGAATTTTTCACCCTGCACATGCTGCCACGAAAGGGTTTGCTTTTCCAAAGCTGTTTTAACCGTCGGCTGCTCAGCGTGCCGCTGCGGCGGCAACTGGCAGATTTGCCCCAACCAATCCGCCTTCCGCCCCGCACAGCCGAAAAGAAGGAGAGTGAACATCATGCCTGAAGCCTGCCCGAATCCCGAGTCTGTTTTCCGTACCGTCGCCTACAGCCGAACCGAACAGGTGCACATTATTATCCCGTCGGACTGTAACCAGAACTTTCGCCTGTTTGGCGGAAAACTGATGGAATGGGTGGATATCGTCGCTGCCGTAGTCGCGCGGCGGCATTCGTCCTGCGATGTTACCACGGCGGCGATTGACCGGCTGGATTTTCTTGCACCGGCCCGCCTGAACGATGTGGTCGTCATGCTGGGCCGTATGATTTTTGTGGGGCATACGAGCATGCTGGTATGTGTGGATACCTTTGTGGAAGACTCCTCCTGTTCTACCGTTACCCGCACGCTTGTCAACCGCGCTTATCTCACCATGGTTGCGCTGGACAAATCCGGGAAACCGATTGCCGTCCCCCGCCTGATGCTGGAAACTGACGAGGAAAAAGCCGAGTACGAGATAGGCCGAGCCCGGCAGCAGGCCAGCCGCCACGCCCCACACTGATTCCAGACATTTTCCGCAACCTTTTCCGTGATCCCTCTTGATCCGAAAGGAAGGCGCCACGCATGAAAAAGCAAACTTTTCTCCCGGCTGCCGAAACCGACAAAGCGGATGTATGGGCTTTGTGGCGTGCCTGCGCCGCGGATCCCAACAGTTGCTGGAACGAGGCATACCCCACGGAAGCGATCCTCCATATCGATCTTCTCAACGAATGGCTGTATATCATGCGTGAGGAGGGGCGCCTGATCGGTTCCTCCACGCTGATGGAAACGGATGATCTGGAGAGGTGTGGCTTCCCATTCGCAGAAACCGAGGCGATTGCCGTGCTTACGCGCCTCTGTGTGCAGCCCGCCCTGCAGAGGCAGGGATATGGCAGCTTGCTCCTCACCCATACGGAAAACAGGGCCGCCCAGAAGGGCTCGCGGGCGATTCACCTGTTGTGTGATGTACGTAACGCAGCCGCGCTGGCTCTGTATGCGCGTGGTGGGTATCGCCGTGTTTGCGAAGCGCATTTGTACGGAGATCACTTTTTCGTCCACGAAAAGCTGCTTCCTGCCACGGGCGGCGGTAAAAGCTAAGTAAAATCAAGCTTCTCTGCTTATCTTCCCGTTTTGACAAGGCAAGATTCGCCATGATATAATGCGTCAGGCAAAATCGTTAATGATTAAAGGGGGATCACTGTGGACATTTCGGCGCTCCTCAAGGAGCTCTTCAACGGTGTCGTCTATCTGGGCACCGCGGAAGGGCTGAAAACACTGGTCATGTTCGTTATTTCAGGGGTTCTGATCTATCTGGCGATTAAAAAGGATTATGAACCCGCGCTGTTACTGCCCATCGGCTTTGGCGCAATTTTGGCCAACCTGCCGCCCGTCATTGACGCGGTTACCGGCAATGCCGCCGCAAGTGTGCTGGGCAGCGAAGGTTTTCTGACCGTTCTTTTTAATTCCGGTATTAAGAACGAACTGTTCCCCATCCTGATTTTTATCGCCGTCGGCGCAATGATCGACTTCTCCCCGCTAATGAAGGATCCTTCTATGATCTTCTTCGGGGCGGCGGCGCAGTTCGGCATCTTTGCCACGTTCCTGGTCGCGCTTGCCCTGATCCCCGTGGTCATCCCCGATATTGCGGCCATGGCGGCCGGCCCGGAGAAGGACAGTATTATCCTTCGCCTCGCATCGGCTATCGGCATCATCGGCGCGGCGGACGGGCCCACCACGCTGTATGTGGCGAACCATTTTCAGCTTTCCGCCTATATGGCGCCCCTGTCTGTGGCGGCATACAGCTACATGTCGCTGGTGCCGGTTATTCAGCCGCCGGTTATCCGGGCACTGACCACCAAGAAGGAACGCTGCATCCACATGACCTATACCGAACAGCGTGCGCCCCGGCTGGCGCTGATCCTGTTTCCCATCGTAGTAACGATTCTGGCCGGCGTGATCGTTCCCATGAGCGCGCCGCTGGTCGGCAGCCTGATGTTTGGCAACCTTCTGCGGGAATGCGGCGTGCTGGAACGCCTCAGCAAAACCGCGCAGAATGAGCTGGCGAATCTGGTAACCATGCTTCTGGGACTCACCATCGGCTCCACCATGATCGCGCAAAACTTCCTTCGCTGGGACACGCTTCTGATCCTTGCGCTGGGCCTGTTCGCGTTCGTGTTTGATACCGCCGGCGGCGTTCTGTTTGCCAAGTTCCTCAACCTCTTCCGGAAAAACAAAATCAACCCGATGATTGGCGCGGCGGGCATTTCCGCATTTCCCATGAGCGCGCGCGTGATCCAGAAGATGGCGAAGGCCGAAGACCCGTATAACTTTATCCTGATGCAGTCCATCAGCGCCAACGTTTCCGGCCAGCTCGGTTCCATCGTGGCGGGTGGCCTTGTGATTACGTTGATCGGCATGATGATCGGCTGGTAACCGCCGAGTTACGGAAAGAAGGAAAAGAACATGTTTGCCTGGCTCTTCAACACAACGGAAACGGTCGCCGCAACCACAACGGCGTCCAACACCTATCTTACGACGCTGCCCCTGTTCACCAAAGGCCTGCTGACCACGGTTTTCGGTTTGGTCGGGGTTTTTCTGGTGCTGCTGCTGTTTTTCTTCGCGATCAAGCTGATGCAGCGCATGGGTGAAAAACAGGAAAACGCGAAGGAGTAATGAACATGCTGTATACGGAAGCAGATCGTTCTCAGGCCACTGCCGAACGAACCAAACGCCGCTGGATCGTCATTTTGCCCGCGGTACTGCTGTTACTGGCAGCTATCGCTTCTTTTGTGTGGTTCCGGTTGCACCGGGATGTAAGCGGCTGGATCTGGACAGGTCTGCTTACCGTGGCAGGCGGCGCGTACTACCTGTTTTTCAACGGCGTGTATCTGCACCCGGTTGCGCTGTATAAAAAGCATGTGGATTACATGTTGGACGGGAATAAACGCGAAACCATCGGCATCCTGAAGGACATCACCGACGAGGTGCTGGATCACGACGGGTTGGACTGCCGAATGATCACTGTGAACATCGGGGACAAAAATGCCTCGGAAGACGACCGTACCTATTATCTGGACGCACGAGTCAGCATCCCCGCGCAGCTGAAGCCCGGCGACCGCGTTCACGTGCTCAGCAACGACCGGATGGTTGCCGCACTGGACCCCGAAGGGAAAGAAGAGAACAAGTGATAGACGAACAACATCCGCAGCCGCCTGTGCTGGTGCTGGTCACCCTGCAGCGTGCCTGCGCCCGCCTGATCCGCAGCGGCGCGGACATGGCGCTGAAACAGCACTGCCCCTTGCACGTGCTGCATATCTCCGTATCGGAGGATGATCCGCAAAAAACGCTGGACTCGCAAGCGCTGGATTATCTGTATGCGCTTTCCGGGGAGGCGGGCGCGGAAATGACCGTGTTCAGCGCCGAAGTTGCGGTAACCGCTATCGCGGAGTTCGCCGAAAAAATCGGTGCCCGGCAAATTGTGATGGGCAACGGCGAGTGTGCGGACGGAATGGCGGAAACCCTTTCAGAGTTGCTGCCCGGCGTTCAGGTCATGATCGTTCCGGACGAGAGCTAGCCTTTACAACTTTATAAATACACACAAACAAAAAGCTCCGTCAAACGGAGCTTTTTGTTTGCAAATTCCCAGGTTTCGCAAAAGTCAATGAAAACGAATCGGTTTCCAGAGCGGTTTTCCCTTCTGTCAATCTTGATAGGGAGGCACCGAAACCGTAAGGCGAAAACGCGCCTTTATCGTGCCGTTGCATCGGTTGTTCGCCAACTTTTTTTATCGGCGTACTTCCACTGCCAGCGGTTTGGAGCCGGTCAGCGTTTCGCTGCGATGATCAGGCTGGCTTCCGCCCACATACAGGGTATAATGCCTGCCAAGGGTGGTCAGGTTTCCCTCCTCGTCGTACGCGGCAAACGCCTCATCGCGAATCGGCAGCGCAACCGTCGCCTTCTCGCCCTTTCCAAGCGCAACGCGCCGGAACGCGCAAAGGCTGTGACGCGGTACCGCGCAGGGCGAATCGTGATCCTTTATATATACCTGGATCACCTCGTCGCCGTCGCAATCCCCTGTGTTTTCCACCGTTACGGTAACCTGTCCGTCCGCATAGCGGGCGTCGGAATAAGCAAAGCGGGTATAGCCCAAACCGTATCCAAACGGATAGAGCGGCTCGCCCTGATAATACCGGTAGGTGCGGTTCGCCATGGCATAGTCTTCAAAGTCCGGCAAATCCTCTACGCCGCGGTAAAAGGTAACCGGCAAGCGTCCGCTGGGCGAAACCTCGCCAAACAGGATGCGCGCAAGCGCCGCGCCCCCCAATTCGCCGGGGTACCAGGCCTGCAGGATGGCATTGCCTTCCTCCACCGCCAGCGCGCTGCCGGCGGAGAGCACCACTACCGTCGGCTTGCCGACCGCCAGAACGGCGTGCAACAGTTTCTGCTGGCAGGGCGGCAGGTTCAGATCCCGCTTGTCGCCGGACGAATACTCGTTGCCGGTGTCTCCTTCTTCCCCTTCCAGCGTCGCGTCCAGCCCAAGGCAAAGGATCACGACGTCGCTGTTTTCCGCCACGCCGATCGCCTCCGCCCGCCGGTCGTCCGCCTCCGCGAGGTTACTGGTACGGTCCAGATAGAGGTGGCTGCCCTGCGAATACAGCACGCGCGCGTGATCCCCGCAGGCGGCGCGAATTCCCTCCAGATAGGTGACATAGCGGGAGGAGGTGCCGTTGTAGTTGCCTTCCAGGCAGGCGACGCTGTTCGCGTTGGGTCCGATCACCCCAATCGTTTTCAGTTGATCCAGGCGCAGCGGCAGAACGCCGTCGTTTTGAAGCAGCACCATACTCTTTTCCGCCACGGTCTGCGCCAGTTTCGCGTTTGCGTCCGTATCGTTGCGCGTATAGGAGACCCTGTCATATTCGGAGCCTTCCGGGCCGAGAATCCCCAACAGATACCGGGTAGTCATCAGCCGCTCGCAGGCCGTGGTGATCTGCTCCTCGGTGATGCGCCCCTCCTGATAAGCCGCCAGCACCTGCAGGTACACCTCGCCACAGTTCAGATCGCAGCCGTATTTCATGGCCAGCGCGGCGCTCTCCGGCGCGGTGGCGGTAACGCAGTGGTTTTCGTGAAAATCCTTCAGCGCCCAGCAATCGCTGACCACATGACCCTCGAAACCCCATTCGTCACGCAGAATATCCTTCAGCAATACCTTGCTTCCACAGGCGGGTTCGCCGTTCACACGGTTATACGCGCCCATCACGCTTTCCACGTGTGCTTCCTGTACCAGCGCTTTAAAAGCGGGCAGGTAGGTTTCCCGCAGGTCTTTCTTGGATACCCGTGCGTCGAAATGGTGACGGATCGCCTCCGGGCCGGAATGCACGGCAAAGTGCTTGGCACAGGCCGCCGCTTTCAGCGTTGTCCCCTTGCCCTGCAAACCTTGCACAAACGCCACGCCCAGCCGGGAGGTTAAAAACGGGTCTTCACCATATGTTTCCTGCCCACGGCCCCAGCGGGGATCGCGGAAGATGTTCACATTTGGCGACCACATCGTAAGCCCCTTGTAGATATCACGGTCGCCGTGCGCGGATTGCATATTATATTTTGCGCGCGCCTCGGTGGAGATGGTATCCGCGATGGTTTCCATCAGGCTGTCGTCAAAAGTGGCCGCCATACCGATCGCCTGCGGAAACACCGTTGCCGTTCCGGCGCGGGCAACGCCGTGCAGCGCCTCGTTCCACCAGTTATAAGCCGGTATGCCCAGCCGCGGGATCGCAGGCGCGCGGTAACGCAATTGGCCCGCTTTTTCGTCCAGCGTCATCTGCGCGACCAGCTCGTGCGCCTGTTTTCTGGCTTGTTCCCTGTTCATTGTTTTCATCCTTTCGGTTCGTCCGCCCCGGAGTCCGGGTTTTCTCCGTTTTGATATACGAGCCGGATCACGAGGATTCCTCTTTTCTCTTCAACCATCTTTCTGATTTTAAGAGAAAAACCCCGTCCGGGAGGCAGCCCGGGCGGGGCGAAAGTTGCGGCACGGAAAGGATGGTTGTAGGGAAGACCCTTTCCGGGAGGTTTATTTTTCCGGCGTGCCGCAGGCGCCGGAAAACGCGAAAAGCTAATGGTTTTCTTGATCCGGCAGGTATTCCAGCAGGTCCGCAGGCTGGCAGTCCAGCACTTCGCAGAGCTTTTCCAGCGTGGAGAAACGTACGCCCCTTGCCTTCCCGGTTTTCAGGATGCTCAGGTTGGCAGCCGTAACCCCAACGCGCTCACTCAGTTCGTTCAGTGACATTTTCCGTTTCGCCAGCATAACATCCACTGTAACGTTGATTGGCATCCTTATCACCTCAAATCGTTAATTCGTTTTCCTGCCGCAGGCTGGTGGCGTTTTGCACCAGCGCAGCCAGCACGCGGAATACGATGATCGCCACGCCGCCCACGAACGTAGCCCCGGACAGGCATAGCAGTATGAAAGGCGGCGTAACCCCCACAATCAGCAGAAATCCCCACAGGATCGCCACCAGGCCAAGGTCCGCAATGGCGAGGCGCTCAATCCGCATAAACCGTTTTGCGTTTTCCGCGCAAAACGCATTGTTCTCCGCAATGGTGCCGAACACCATCCATAACTGTGCGATCGCCGCAAAAACCGGCAGAGAGATCAACCCCCCGTAGAGTTCCATCGGCAGCGCCCAACCGGATAAGTCCGGGCGAACATATGTCACATGGGACATATATCCCGGCACGCCACCCACAACAACCAGCAAAAGCGCCACCGCGCAAAAGGCTAAAACCACTTTCAGTAAAATCGAAGCCGTACCCGTTTTCATTTCCAATCCTCCTTCGTGGTAGTATGGGAATACTATACGACACGTTTTCTTGTATGTCAATATATATTTATCGTATTATTTAATTTTATGATGTTAATCGATACTGTACTTATCGACTCACACGTACAGAAAACGTGGCGCGCAACCCGGTTTCACCGGATTGCGCGCCGCAAAAATAGTATTCAGTAAAAGGAGTTATTATTTACCGCTAAACTTGTGAATCAGCGCGTTCAAAGTAGCTGCCAGATCGTTTTGCTGTTTGTGGGAACTGTCGTGCATCCGTTCCACCAGCTCGTTCACGCGCAACGCCGCAGTAAGCAGTTCACGGTACGGCGTATCGTCGGTGCGCTCACGTTCCGGCTCCGGCATCCGGCGCGTTTCTTCGCGGCGGGGTTCCTCCTGCCGGCCTTCCTCGCGGCGGGCTTGTTCGCGTTTGGCTTCGTGCTCCAGGTCCTCTTCAGGATGACGGCGCTCCAGCAGGGTATGATTGCCCTCACGTACCATCTGGTCGGTCGTCAGGTCCCAGCACTCGCCGTTGTACGGCGCGGTCGCGCTTCGTTTCAGTTCGTCGTGCAGGCGGTTGGCAAATCCTTCCGCCACCGTGTTTTCCCCATGTGTCACAAACACATGGCGGATATCGCCCTGAAAACTGCCGATCCACTTCAGCAGCCCGTTCACGTCCGCATGGCCACTGATGCCGGCCAGTTTTTGCACGTCGGCCTGCACGGTGATCGTTTCGCCGAAAAGCTTCACCTTTTTCGCCCCATCCACCAGCAACCGGCCGAGCGTGCCTTCACCCTGATAACCGACGAACAGGATGGTGCTGTCACTGCGCCACAGATTATGTTTCAGATGGTGGCGGATCCGGCCCGCATCGCACATACCGCTGGCGGAGAGGATTACCTTTGGGGTAGGCTCGTTATTGATCATTTTACTGTCGTCGGCGGTTACAGAAGTATGCAGGTCCTCAAACTGGATGGGGTTGATGCCCTGTTTGAGCAGGGCGAGCGTTTCCGCGTCCATGCAGTCGTACATATGCTCGTTAAAAACCGTGGTGGCTTCGTTGGCCAGAGGACTGTCCACATAGACAGGAAAATGCGGAAACTCCTTCAACAGGTTGTTCTGCTTGATCTGCCGGAAAAAGTACAGCAGCTCCTGCGTGCGGCCCACAGCAAAGCTCGGGATCACCACATTACCGCCCCGCCGGAACGTATCCGACAGGATTTTAACCAGCGTGCTTACATAATCCGGCACCTCGCCGTGGGTACGATCGCCGTAGGTGGACTCCATCACCACATAATCCGCCTGCGTAATGTACTCCGGGTTCTTCAGCATGGGTTGGTTCAGATTGCCAATGTCGCCTGAGAATACGATTCTTTGGGTTTTGTCTTCCTCGGTCACGGTGATTTCCACGCTGGCCGAGCCCAGCAAATGGCCCACATCCACCAGCCGCAGGGTGATCCCCTCGCAAACAGACACGGGCTGATCGTACCGGCAGGGCACAAACAGTTTCACGGTGGCCGCCGCGTCGTCTGTGGTGTACAGGGGTTGCGCCTGTTCGTCGCCGCTGCGCATGGCTTTGCGGTTTTTCCACTCCACATCCATCATCTGGATATGGGCGGAGTCCATCAGCATAATGGCGCACAGGTCCAGCGTCGCATCCGTCGTGAAGATTTTTCCTCGGAAACCCTGTTTATACAGCAACGGCAGCCAGCCGCTGTGGTCGATATGCGCATGGGTTAAAAAAACATAATCCACAGCGGAAGCCGCCACGGGCAGCGGCGTGTTTTCAAACACGTTAGCCCCCTGCTCCATCCCATAGTCCACCAGGATTTTCTTTCCACAAGCCTCCAAAAAGTATCGGCTGCCGGTCACTTCGCGCGCCGCGCCCAGAAAAGTCAGTTGCATCGGCGTTCCTCCCTGCTTCCATTCGGGTGGCTACGATCTGCGTGATTCAGCTGTGCCGCCCGTATGCGGTCATTATATCAAAAAGCGGGATGGAGCACAAACCCCATCCCGCGCTTCCGTTCAGAATGCCTTACCCCGAACACCCTTTTCCAGCATGGGCTTCAGGTACTGGCCGGTGTAGCTTTGCGCGCACTGCGCCACAACCTCCGGCGTGCCCTCGCAAACCAGCTTGCCGCCGCCGTCGCCACCCTCTGGCCCCAGATCGATCAGGTAGTCGGCATACTTGATCACATCCAGGTTGTGTTCAATCACCAGCACGCTGTTCCCCGCCTCCACCAGCCGCTCCAGCACGCCCAGCAGGCGGCCCACATCGTCGATGTGCAGGCCGGTGGTCGGCTCGTCCAGCAGGTAGATGGTGCGGCCCGTGGCCCTGCGGCTCAGTTCCGTCGCAAGCTTGATACGCTGCGCCTCGCCGCCGGAAAGCTGTGTGCTCGGCTGGCCGATTTTTAAGTAGTCCAGCCCAACGTCGTACAGCGTTTGCAGCTTGTTCACGATCGGCTGATGTGCCTCGAAGAAGCTCAGCGCCTCCTCCACGGTCATATCCAGCACCTCGTAGATATTCTTGCCCTTGTAGCGTACCTCCAGCGTTTCCCGGTTGTAACGCATACCTTTGCACACATCGCAGGGCACGTACACATCCGGTAAAAAGTGCATCTCAATCTTAATCAGGCCGTCACCGGAGCAGGCTTCACAGCGGCCGCCCTTCACGTTAAAGCTGAAGCGGTTCTCCCGGTAGCCGCGGGCTTTGGCGTCCGGCGTCATGGCGAAGAGTTTGCGGATCAGGTCAAACAGGCCGGTATAGGTCGCCGGGTTGCTGCGCGGCGTGCGCCCGATCGGGCTCTGGTCGATCGCGATAATCTTATCCAGCTGTTCTACCCCGTCGATGGAGCCAAACTTGCCCGCGCGCGTCTTGGCGCGGTTGAGCACTTTCGCCAGATAGTTGTACAGTATCCCGTTAACCAGACTGGATTTCCCCGATCCGCTGACCCCCGTGACCACGCAGAACACCCCCAGCGGGAACCTGACGTCGATATTTTGCAGGTTGTGTTCCTTCGCGTTGCGTACCGTCAGCCATCCTT
The DNA here is from genome assembly GCA_023395615.1 of Bacillota bacterium. GTDB lineage: Bacteria > Bacillota > Clostridia > Christensenellales > Aristaeellaceae > CAXXOK01. The sequence goes on along the minus strand of JAEWYP010000069.1, from coordinate 12,016 downwards.
TGGGTTCCCGGCGCGTTTCCGGCACGGGGATGTACTTTTTCCCGCTTAAGTACTGCCCGGTCAGGGAGTTGGGGTTGGCGGCGATTTCGTCAAACGTACCCTGCGCGGTGATGCAACCGCCGTGTACCCCCGCGCCGGGGCCGACGTCCACAATGTAATCCGCCTCGCGCATGGTATCCTCGTCATGCTCCACCACGATCAGGGTGTTGCCCAGATCGCGCAGGCGTTTGAGGGTTGCGATCAGCTTATGATTGTCTCTCTGGTGCAGCCCGATGGAAGGTTCGTCCAGAATGTAGAGCACGCCCATCAGACTGGACCCGATCTGCGTAGCCAGCCGGATGCGCTGCGCCTCGCCGCCGGACAGCGTACCCGCCGCCCGCGCAAGCGTAAGGTAGCTTAAGCCCACGCTGTCCAGAAAGGTCAGGCGGCTGTCGATTTCCTTTAAAATCTGGGCCGCGATCATGGTTTGCTTTTCGCCCAGCTTCAACCCGTGAAAGAAGGCGCGCGCTTTGGTGACGGACAGGTCGCAGGCTTCGCTGATGTTCAGCTCCCCCACCGTAACCGCCAGCACCTCCGGCCGCAGGCGGCGGCCGCCGCACACGGGGCAGGGTTCGGCGCTCATGTATTCTTCGTACACAGCCTTCATGCCGTCGCTGCTGGTTTCCCGGTAGCGGCGCATCATTGAGTTGATGATCCCCTCAAACGTGGTGCTGTAATGCCCCTCGCCGTTCGCACCCTCATAGTGCACGGTAATCTTTTCGTCCCCCGTGCCGTACATCAGAATATTGACGATTTTTTCCGGCAGGTCCCGAAACGGCGTGTCCAGACTGAAACCGTACTTGTCCGCCAGCGCGCGGGAATAGGTGGAGGCAACGCTCCCCGAATCGCCGATGTTCCAGCCTGTCGCCTGAATCGCCCCTTCGTTCAGGCTCTTGTTGGGATCGGGCACCAGATTGTCCACTCCAATCCGCAGGATGGTACCCAGTCCGCCGCATTCCGGGCAGGCGCCGAAAGGGCTGTTAAAGCTGAACATGCGCGGCGCAAGCTCCTCGATGGATACGCCACAGTCCGGGCAGGCATAGTTCTGCGAAAACAGCAGCTCTCCCTGATCGAACAGATCCACCAGCACCAGCCCCTCCGCGGCCCCCGCGGCGGTCTCCAGACTGTCCGACAGGCGGCGGCGAAAATCGTCGCTGTCCCGCACAACCAGTCGGTCGATTACGATGCTCACGTCATGCTTGCGCTTTTTATCCAGCGGGGGCGTATCATCCAGCTCGTAGGTATCCCCGTCGATCTTCACGCGGACGTAGCCCTGTTTTTTCGCGTCGTCGAGCAGTTTCTGGTGTTCGCCCTTGCGCTGGCGCACCACCGGGGCCAGCACCTGCATTTTCGTGCCGTCCGGCAGCAGCAGAATCTGGTCCACCATCTGGTCCACAGTCTGCTGCTTGATCTCCTTGCCGCATTTGGGGCAGTGCGGTACGCCGACGCGTGCGTACAGCAGACGCAGATAATCGTAAATTTCCGTTACCGTGCCCACGGTGGAACGCGGGTTGCGGCTGGTGGTTTTCTGGTCGATGGAGATGGCAGGGGAAAGCCCCTCGATGCTGTCCACGTCCGGCTTTTCCATCTGGCCCAGAAACATGCGCGCGTAAGACGACAGGCTTTCCACGTAACGGCGCTGTCCTTCGGCGTAAATCGTATCAAAAGCGAGGCTGGTTTTTCCGGAGCCGCTCAGCCCCGTAAACACCACCAGCTTGTCGCGCGGGATTTCCAGCGTAACGTTTTTCAGGTTATGTTCGCGCGCCCCGCGAACGATCAGCGTATCCTGCAAATTTCTCCCACCTTATGGTTTATTCAGGTTTGCGGCTCATCAGCCGCCCCGTGCCTTCGTCGTTCACGATCCGGGAACGTCAGTTCTTCCAAAAGGGGTATACGGGGGCCTCGATCCACGGAGTACCCCCGTCCCTGCCGTCGCGCGGCGACTTTTATACCTCAATCAGTTCATACGCCATGGTGCCCAGCCCGATCTTTTGCCCGTGTTCCAACCCCGCGCGCCAGCTGGTGGTTGGGTGGAGATCGTGGAAATGGTCGCCGGTACGGCATTCCTTTTCCGCCAGCAGGCTGCCCGGCATCGGCTGCGCCTTCAGCGCGGCCTCGGCGCAGGCGGTATCCAGCGCCACGGGGTCGAAGCTGGCGAACATGCCGATATCCGGCAGCACCGGCACGTCGTTTAACGCATAGCAATCGCAGTAGGGCGAAATGTCCACCGCCAGCGAAATGTGGAAGCAGGGTTTGCCCTGCACCACCGCCAGCGCGTATTCGCTGATCTTGTCGTTCAGCAGTTCCGGCCCGCCATCCGCGCCGCCGATGGCCCCCTGCTTGTAACATGCACCCACGCAGCGCTCGCAGCCGGAGCATTTCTCCTGATCGATATGGGCTTTGCGGCCTGCGGGAGTCTGGGTAATCGTGATGGCGTCGGAGCCGCACTGTTTTACGCACATACCGCAGCCCACGCAGGCCTCCTCATTCACCGTCGGCTTGCCGTCGCAGTGCATATCCCGTTTCCCCGCGGTGGAACCGCAGCCCATGCCGAGGTTCTTCAGCGCCCCGCCGATACCCGTGCCCTCGTGACATTTAAAGTGCGTCAGACTGATGATTGCCTCCGCATCCACGACCGCCCGGCCGATGTACGCCTGTTTGCAGTATTCGCCGTTCACAGGGACGCTCACAAAGTCCGTGCCCAGCAGGCCGTCCGCGATGATCACATGGCAGCCGGTCTGCAGCGGCGAAAAGCCGTTCATATACGCCGCGTCCAGATGATCCAGCGCGTTGCGTCGCATGCCGGGGTACAGGGTGTTACAGTCCGTCAGGAACGGCTTTGCGCCCATTTCCTTTAGCGTGTCCACAACGGTTCTGGCATACTGATGGCGTAAAAACGCCAGGTTGCCCGGTTCGCCGAAGTGCATCTTAATCGCAGTCATTTTGCCGTCCAGCGGCATGTCCGTCATGCCCGCGCGTTTCATCAGCAGGCGTAATTTATCAGTCAGGCTTTGGTTCACCCCGGTATGCAGGCTGGTAAAATAAACCTTGGCTTTTTCCATGGCAGATACCCTCCCAATCAGGATGGCTTGAGTATACCACAAACTTTTTCATTTTTACAGGGGGAATGCGAAAATTTGTTCTCGTATTTAAATATCGACTGTTTTCCCCCGTTCAGCCCGGAAAAGGCCTGACTTTTTCCCTCGGTCTGCGTCTATCCTGACGATGTGCCCAGCCGATCGTTCCCCGTTGTTACTTTTCAACAGCGTTATCCCCGCCGTTGATCCGCACGGATCGCCCGGCGTTTATCAAACGATCGCCATTGTCCGCGTTGGCGGCCACATGGCGATCACAGGATGATTCACGTAATATCCGGTTTTCATTTCGGCTCCGTGCCGCACACAGATCAAATTCGGAACAGGGCATACTGCCTACGCCCGCACACTCCGACGGTTTTCAACCGCAGCAGGGACAATCCGATGATTCCGGCAATTCATTTTTCTCCTGTGCCGCCGGATCAGCGGGCTGAGGCGCGGTACGGCTGCCCAGTTCGTCGCGCACATATCCGGCCAGTATCTTTACAATGCGCGCGTTTTTTCCGCCGTGCGCCACAATCACGTCCGCCAGATCGATATAGTTGCGAATGTGCTTGTCGTACATGGGCTTGACCGTAGAAAGATACTGCACGCTGATGTTGTCGATGCTGCGTCCCCGCTCGTTGATATCGCGCGTGATACGCCTGAGCAGGCAGATGTCCGGCTCCACGCTCATGTACAGTTTTAAAAACATCAGCTCGCACAGGCGCTCATCGTAAAAAACATGAATGCCTTCGATAATCAGCACATCCGTGGGATAGATCAACTCGTCCTCGCGGTCGGCGCGGCGATGGATGGTATAATCATATGCCTTGCGGGTAATCGGTTTGCCCGCCAGCAGGGTTTTCATGTCCTGTAAAAACAGTTCGTGGTCAAAGATGCCGGGCTCATCGTAGTTAAGCAGTGCCCGTTCCTGAAACGTCAGGTGGGGATGATCACGATAATAGCAATCGTGATTGATCACCATGCAGTTGCTCCCAATCTCGCTGCACAGTTCCGATGCGAGGGTGCTTTTTCCGCTACCGCTGGCCCCGCAAATTCCGATCATCAGCATGCGCGCAACCCCTCTTTACCCGGTTTTTACAAACAATATCCGAAACGGGCGCGTCTGTCAATCCCCCCGGGCAAACCGGAACAGTCGTAACCCGCTCGCCGCCTAGTTTGCCTTCGTCAGGAATTTTTCCATCACATATCCTTCGACCGCATCTGTTTTTATACGCACCCAGCCTTCCTGGTCGCATTCCTCCAGCACAATCAGTTGTTGATCCCGGTACAGCTTCATCAGCACGTCCCCGGAAAGGTCCGGCGTCGCACGCAGGTTCAGCGTGGAATCCTCCGCAATGCCGGTCACTGTGGCATACCACGCGCCTGTTGGCAGCGTCTGCGTCACGGGCATCAGCGTGGGGCGGGGCGTGGGTGAGGGAACCGGCCCGGCCGTTTCGGTCAGCGGCTGTTCCAGCGCGGGCAGTGTAACCGTCGTCTCGTCGTAACGCATCAGTGTCATCCCGGGGTAATAAAAAGATAAAATTTCCGTGTAGGTTTTCTGGTCGTTGCCCGCCATCCACTCCGCGCCGCGCTGGCTGAGACCAACACCATGGCCGAAACGGCGCGCGCTGATCGTAAAGGAGGTATCAGTCTCCGTAACGGAGTACAGTTCGTTATCATCCCCGTTGATGCTCAGACTCAGGTATTTTTCCGCATCCGGAAAAATCGGGATATCCAGTGTAACCGGCTTGTTCGCCTTCACAAACGGCCCGTAGCTGGGCGCGGGAGTCGGCGACGGGCTGGGAGTCGGCACAGATTCGGTGATTTTGTCCTCCGCCGTCGTTTCGACAGAAGCCGGTTCCGGCGTCGCCGTCGGCGCTGGGGTCGGCGCGGGGGTCGGGGTTGCCGCCGCGGTAAACAGGCTGACTTCCTCATCCTCGGCCGGGGGAGCAGGCGTTAAAGTATCCTCGGATTGATCCGTCGGGGATGCCGACGGCTGCGGCGTATCCGTCACGTCTCCGCCAGCCGGAATCGGCGGATCGGACCGGGTGCGCGCGGAATATTCAAACGTGATATGCAGCATCGTGTACAGGCGCGAGGGTGCTTCAAAACGCGGCGTATTTACACTGATCGCGGTCACGGCGTTCACCAGCACACTTTCAGGCGCGGGGTCAAACCCCTGCCCAACCAGTTCTCCGGCCAGTTCGCTGCTCACCAGCAGACGGATGGCGTAGGGCATTTCCTTAACCGTGGTCGCTGTTTTGGGTACGGTAACGCTCAGCACCCGGCTTTGCGGGTTTGCCAGATCATAGGGGTCATCCCGCATGTCCAGGTATCCGGCATCCTTGATGTTTTTCCATTCATGTTCGGCCAGTTCCGTCTGCCCGCCATTGCTGGCAGTGTAGTAACAGGTCGCCAGCTTTCCTTTGTAAAACCCGCATACGCCGCGGGTGTCGTTCACCGCCTGCTCGCAGCGTGTATACTCCTCGCGCCGTCCGCGATAAACCTGATCGTTGGTATTATCCACCACATCGTAGGCATTCTTCGCAGCCGTCTGCGCCTTGCTGACCACGTAGGTGCGCGCGGCCACCGCCTGCGCCTTTAACGCTTCCAGCGGAAAGCTCTCGCTCATTTCGTAGGGCACCACGCCCTTCACGTAGTCCTCCAGCCCGAGGGTCAGCACCATATTCAGTTTCTCTTCCACAACGGTCAGGCGCAGGTCGCCCTCGTAGACGGACGGATTATTGGCGAACTGCACGCCATTCAGCGTGCCCGCTTCCACCGGATGTCGTGTAAAAACCAGCTCCGTCCCGGCATCCAGCCGCGTATCCATGTAATAGAGGTAAAACCGACCGTTCCTGAGCAGCACCGTCACATCCGCACCGCGCCCGAAAACCAGCGAACCCGTGCCGTAATCTGCGCTGTAGGAACCGTTCAGCGTCATATCCAAACGGTCAAGCGCTGAAAAACGGGTTAACAATACTCGCACCGTCGCAGGCTCTGTGCCTTTCGCGATTGGGATTTCCGTTCCGCTTTCCGCTCCGGTACTTCCAAAAGGCAGTAACAGGCATAAAACCGCCAACAGCGTAATGAGTTGCTTACAGGGTTTCAGGTTCATCATCGGCCTCCCCCCGGGGGTTCCCCCGGAAAACGCGGTGTTTCCCACATATTCTGCAAGAGTATGTCCTATCCTATCATGAAGAGCCAGACGGATGCAACGTACCGCCGCATATCGCGCCGTTCAGTCATACCGGATGGATCCGGCGAGGCGTTTCAAAGCCTCCTCGTCAGCAATCCGGTAACCGCCGTTTTCCCGAACCAGATATCCGTTTTCGCAGTATTCCCGCAGGGTTCGCAGCAGATGGCGATAGCTGGTCCCCATCAGTTCGCACAGGCGGGTCAGCGGCATGGTAAAACGTACCCCTGCTTCCGGCACGCTTTGGCGGTACAGCAGGTAAGCGGCCAGCCTTGCCGACACGGGATACAGCCGGTCCTGCGCCGACAGGCGCGAACTGTGTTCCAGCTTGCGTGCCACCTCCCGCCCCAGATAACGCAGGATCGCTGCGTCATGGAACAGTCTCTCCCGCGAAGGTTCCAGCGGGAGGTACAGCATCGCGCCCGATGTACCGGCCTGAATACTGCCGGTCAATACCGGGCCTTCCATCAGCAGTTCCAACTCGCCGATGGTTTGCACGCCGCGGTATTCGGTCAGCATCGCCGCACGCCCGTTTTCCATGGCATTGTAGACCGTTGCGCAGCCTTCCACCAGAAAGCAGAGGTTTTGCAGGGGTTCGCCGGGTTGCGCCAGCATCTCCCCCGCAACGAAACGCCGCGCTTTCAGCGGATAATCCGCAAGCGGCGGAAGTTCGTTCGCGTGCCGGCGCAGCAGGGTCTTCACCAGCGCGTCTCCAGCCTCGGCTGTTTTTTCTTCAGGATAGGACATTTGTCATCCTCCATCTCCGGCAAACCTGTTATACTGCTGTAACGGGAGGGAACGCCATGTTGATATTGCTAACCATTCTGGGCGGCGCGCTGATGGCCTGCACCGTGGCGCAAAACGGTGATCTTTCGCTATACTTCGGCAATTTCCGGGGCACCGTACTGGTTCATCTGGTAGGGTTGGTTACCATCCTGCTGTTTTTGCTGATTCGGCGCGAAAAATTTCACTGGGATCGTACCACTCCCTGGTACGCCTACTTCGGCGGCGTTATGGGAGTGCTTACCGTGTACGGCTGCAACGCAAGCTTCGCGGCCCTGGGGGTATCCGTTCCAGTCGCGCTGATGCTGCTGGGACAGACGGTTCTGGGCGCTGCGGTGGATCAGTTTGGCCTGTTCGGGGCTGAAAAGCATCCGTTCAAGCCGCAGCATCTGATCAGTTTCGCGCTGGTAGCGGGCGGCATCGCCGTGATGCTGCTGGTATAGGAAGGAAACCGATATGATTTTTGTCGCAATCCTGGTGGGAGCCAACACGGTGCTGTGCCGATACCTGAACGCGATGTACGCCAAACGCAACGGGTTGAGCATGGGCACCCTCATTAATTATATCACAGGGTTAACAGCCTCGCTGGTTGTGCTGCTGATTGTGGGCGATCCCGCTGCCGTACAGACAGTCGGCGTTCTGGATTTTCGCAAAGTGATGATGTTTCTGGGCGGCGCCTTCGGCGTTGCTCTGGTGCAGATTCTTATTTATATCACACCGCGCATGCCCGCGTTTCTGGGCACGGTTCTGGTATTTATCAGCCAGCTGGGCGCGGGTCTGCTGCTGGATTATTGGATGACCGGCACTTTCAGCCTGGGCAAATTCATAGGCGGCGCGATGGTTCTGCTTGGTTTGGCACATTATGCCTGGGTTGGGCGTAAAGCCGCCGCTTCCGGTTCGGCAAACGTTTCAGCCTCTCGCGGATAAACACGAAGTTACTCCGTCGCACTGCCGACATCCCTTGCCCTGTGCACGCCGACCGGGCAAGGTTCTTTTTTCCTCTTTGTCTTTTCTTTTCCTTTGCGTACAGATCGCGCTTTTCCCTGCGCAATCGGGAAAAGCATTGACAACCCCTTCTTTGCGTGATATTATGCTATGGTTGCCCGTCATGTGCGCTTATTCGAGCTTGCCCATGGCGAAAACTGCCGTATCGGGCCGTTTTACAGGCATCAAGGACATCCTCGGGGGAGGTACGACCGAATGGAAGAACTGCTTCGTCAGCCGGATCAGCGTGTGGTTGGCACCAAACAGGTGCTTCGCGCCGTCAGGGACGGCCGCGCATCGCGCGTTTTCCTGTGCAAAGACGCGGACGAGTTCATCTATCGGCAGGTCGAATCCGCCTGTGAGGAGCACCATATTCCCGTCACGGTGACGGAAAGCATGGAGAAGCTCGGCAAGCTTTGTCTGGTCGGGGTTAAAACCGCGACTGCCGCGCTGCTCAAATAACTGGCCGTAGTACGTTCCTGGGGTTGAGGAACGTTTATGGAACATTAACTCGGAGGTGTTATCTTTGCCCACGATTAATCAGTTGGTTCGCAAAGGGCGGGAGAAACTGGAGGAGCATTCCAAGGCTCCGATCCTGCAGGGATGCCCGCAGAAACGCGGCGTATGCCTGAGCGTTAAAACCGCCACGCCCAAAAAGCCGAACTCGGCGCTTCGTAAAATTGCGCGTATCCGTCTGACCAATCAGATTGAAGGTACGTGCTACATTCCCGGCATCGGCCACAACCTGCAGGAGCACAGCGTCGTGTTGATTCGCGGCGGTCGTGTACGCGACCTGCCTGGCGTACGGTACCACATCATCCGCGGCGCTCTGGATACCGCCGGCGTGGCCAAGCGGATGCAGGCTCGTTCCCTGTACGGCGCGAAACGGCCCAAGAAGTAAACAAAACGGGCCTCCCCTTTTGCGCTGCCCATGCAGGAGCACTTTCGAAGCGGGCGCAGGCGCACCTCCCGCACGTGTTTACCCACACGCCGGGTCCGGAGCACACCGCGTGGCTTTCCGTAACAACGGAACGGCTGATGCTGACGGCCGTCAGAGAGCCCGTGTACAGCGCGCAATCGCCACAGGAATACCGAGCTAACCGCTGGCGGCGGCCATGGAAGGTCGCCCAAAGCCATTGAAGGAGGGAATCTCATGCCCCGTCGTGGATTTATACCCAAACGCGAGGTGCTGCCGGATCCCGTACACGGAACCACGGTAGTAACCAAGCTGATCAACCAGATCATGTTGGAAGGCAAGCGCGGCACCGCGCAGCATATCTGCTACACCGCATTTGACGCCATTGCCGAAAAGACCGGCAAGGATGCCAACGAAGTATTCAACGCCGCGCTGGCTAACGTAGCCCCGCAGCTGGAAGTGAAAGCCCGCCGCGTAGGCGGCGCCACCTACCAGGTGCCTATCGAAATCCGCCCCGAGCGCAGGCAGACGCTTGCTCTCCGCTGGATTGTCGAGTTCAGCCGCAAGCGCGGTGAAAAGACCATGGCCGAGCGGCTTGCCGCAGAGCTGCTGGACGCCGCCAATAACACCGGCAACGCCGTGAAGCGCAAAGAAGAAATGCACCGCATGGCCGAAGCCAACAAGGCGTTCGCTCACTACCGCTGGTAAACGCCGGCAAATTATCATTTTACGCAAGAAGCGATTTCGAAAGGAGACCCATCGTATATGCCTAGAAGTCACCCCCTTGAAAAGGTGCGGAATATCGGCATCATGGCGCACATCGACGCCGGTAAGACGACGACCACCGAGCGTATCCTGTTCTACACGGGACGCACGCATCGGATGGGTGAGGTGCATGAAGGCGCGGCCACCATGGACTGGATGGAGCAGGAGCAGGAACGCGGCATCACCATCACATCCGCCGCCACCACCTGCCTGTGGAAAGGCCACCGCATCAACATCATCGATACCCCGGGCCACGTGGACTTTACAGTAGAAGTGGAACGCAGTCTGCGCGTGCTGGATGGCGCCGTAGCCGTTTTTTGTGCCAAGGGTGGCGTGGAACCTCAGAGCGAAACCGTCTGGCGTCAGGCGAATAAGTACAAAGTTCCCCGCATCGCCTACATCAATAAAATGGACATCACCGGCGCGGATTTTTTCCGTGCGGTGAGCATGATGAAGGATCGTCTCAGTGCCAACGCCGTGCCCATTCAGCTGCCGATCGGTTCGGAAGGCACCTTTAAGGGCATCATTGACCTCGTACGCATGAAAGCCGAGGTCTACTACGACGACGAAGGCAAGGATGTTCGCGACGAGGAAATCCCCGAGTCGCTTCTCCCACTGGCTGAGGAATACCGTCAGAAGCTGATCGAATCCGTCGCGGAACAGGACGAAACGCTGCTTGAAAAATTCTTCGCGGGCGAAGAGCTTACCGTTGATGAAATCAAGACTGCGATCCGTAAAGCGACCATCGCCAACGAGATGAACCCCGTGCTGTGCGGCACCTCGTACCGTAACAAGGGCGTTCAACCCCTGCTGGACGCGGTGATTGACTACATGCCTTCTCCCGTGGACATTCCCTCCATTCGCGGCACCAAGCCCGGCGAACCGGATGTGGAAGTTGATCGTCACGCTTCCGACACCGAGCCCTTCTCCGCGCTGGCCTTCAAGATCATGACCGACCCCTTCGTCGGCAAACTGGCCTTCGTGCGCGTGTACAGCGGGCAGCTTTCCTCCGGTAGCTATGTGTTCAACTCCACCAAGCAAAAGCGTGAGCGCGTAGGTCGTTTGCTTCTGATGCACGCCAATCACCGTGAAGAAATCGAAACCGTCTACAGCGGCGAAATCTGCGGCGTTGTCGGCCTCAAGGACACCACGACCGCCGATACGCTCTGCGATGAAAACAATCAGGTGCTCCTCGAGTCCATGGAGTTCCCGGATCCCGTGATCCAGGTCGCCATCGAGCCTAAAACCAAAGCCGGTCAGGATAAAATGACCATGGCGCTGGTAAAGCTCGCCGAGGAGGACCCGACGTTTAAAACCTACACCGACACACAGACCGGCCAGACCATTATCGCCGGCATGGGCGAGCTCCACCTGGAAATTATCGTGGACCGTCTGCTGCGCGAGTTCAAGGTGGAAGCCACCGTCGGCAAACCCCAGGTTGCCTATCGCGAAACCATTCGCAGGGCCGCCGAAGCGGAAGGCCGTTATGTGCGCCAGACCGGTGGCCACGGCCAGTACGGTCATTGTAAAATTCGCATCGAACCCGTCGAGCCCGGCGTCGGCTATTCCTTCGAGAATAAAACCGTTGGCGGCTCAATCCCGAAAGAATTCATCTCCCCCATCGACGACGGTATCCGTGAAGCGTCCCAGAGCGGCATTCTGGGTGGTTTCGAGGTTGTGGACTTCAAAGCGATCGTATTCGACGGCAGCTACCACGAAGTCGACTCTTCCGAAATGGCCTTTAAAATTGCCGGTTCTATGGCATTCAAGGAAGCCCTCGCGAAAGCCGATCCCTGCCTGATGGAGCCTGTGATGAAGGTGGAAGTAATTATCCCCGAGCAGTACATGGGCGATATCATCGGCGATATTTCCAGCCGTCGCGGCCGCATCGAAGGTATGGAAGCCCGCCTCGGCGAGCAGAGCGTACATGCGTTTGTGCCGCTGTCGGAAATGTTCGGTTATGCTACCGACCTTCGCAGCCGTTCGCAGGGCCGCGGCCTGTTCACCATGCAGTTCGACCACTACGAGGAAGTGCCCAAGAGCATTGCCGAGACTGTGACCGGCCGCAAGAAGGACGCATAAACCACCCAAACTTAAAGCGTTGAATCGCTTTCACATCTGTTTATTAAGGAGGCAATATCCATGGCTAAGGCACATTTTGAACGCACCAAGCCGCACGTAAACATCGGCACCATCGGGCACGTAGACCACGGCAAGACGACGCTGACGGCTGCGATTACGATGACGCTGGCG
>JAEWYP010000048.1 GCA_023395615.1 Bacillota bacterium | reverse complement strand
GGTCCGGCATGCTATAATAAGGGGCAAAAACACGAAACGGTTTTACGTTTCATACTCGGAAAGGAAGCGCTGCGCCATGATCGCCATCGCCTGCGACCACGCCGGATTTGACCTGAAACCTCATGTCATCGCTGTTTTGGAGGAGATGGGCCTCCCATACAAAGACCTGGGTACCAACTCTCACGATAGTGTGGATTACCCAAAGTACGGGGAAATTGCCGCCCGCGCTGTGGCCTCCGGCGAATGTGAACTGGGGATTATCATGTGCGGCACGGGCATTGGCATCGGTATTGCCGCCAACAAGGTGCGCGGTGTGCGCTGCGCGATCTGCTCGGATTGCTATTCCGCCAAAATGAGCCGGGAGCATAACAATGCCAACATGCTGGCGCTGGGGGCGCGGGTGGTGGGCAGCGAACTGGCCAAAATGATCGTTCGCACCTGGCTTACCTCCCGGTTCGACGGCGACCGCCACGCCCGCCGCGTAGGGCAGATCACGACGCTGGATCAGGGCGGCACGCTGCTGCCGTAAATAATCCTCGCGGTAAAAGGGATCGGTTGAGGCGCGTCGAAAACGCGCCTTTTCCTTCGCGTTTGTTTACCGCCTGTGGGAGTGAACCGATTTGAACAGGTCGTTACGTGCCAATCTGCTTTTATTGCTGACCGCAGCCATCTGGGGCGCGGCCTTTGTGGCGCAGGATGTGGCGATGGATTCCATGTCGCCCTTCACCTTTAACGCTGCGCGTACGCTGGTGGCGGCGCTGGTACTGCTACCCTGCATCCGTCTGCTGGACGCGCTGGAGCGTCGCCGCAGCGGCCGGGCGGAAAACGCCGGGCGCACTTTCCGGCAGATGACCCCCGCGCAGCGGCGCACGCTGCTGCTTGGCGGCGTGTGTTGCGGCGTAGCGTTGTTTTTTGGCACCAGCCTGCAGCAATTTGGCATCAAAGCCACTTCGGCGGGCAAGGCCGGCTTTGTCACGGCGCTGTATATCGTGCTGGTGCCGTTAAGCGGGTTGCTGTTTCGCCGCCCGGTCCGGCGGATTGTATGGCTGGCGGTCGGCCTGTGCACGGCGGGGCTTTTTCTACTGTGCGTCACGGATACGCTTTCTATCGGCCCGGGGGATGTTGAGTTGTTGCTGTGTGCGGTCGCTTTTACCGTGCATATTCTGCTGATCGACCATTTTTCTCCCCGTACTGACTGCGTGCGCATGAGCTGCCTGCAATTTCTGGTCACGTCAATCCTGTGTGGAATTATGATGCTGGCAACCGAGCACCCGACGCTTGCGGAGCTGGAAAAAGGGTGGATTCCGCTGTTGTACGCGGGGGTGTTAAGCGGCGGGCTGGGATATACTTTGCAGATGATCGCCCAAAGGGATACCAACCCCACCGTCGCGTCGCTGCTGATGAGCCTGGAAAGCGTGTTTGCAGTACTGGCGCAGTGGGCGATCCTGGGCGAACTGCTGTCCGCCAGAGAATTATTAGGCTGCGGGCTGATGTTGTGCGGCATCGTGCTGGCCCAACTGCCTGCCCGAAGACGTGGCACGGAGACGATTCGCCCTCGCGAATGTTAACAGTTCTGTCATCCTGCTTTCACCCAAACGTCACGATACGAAACTATAACGTGTCTGTGAATGTTGAGGGGGTTACCTCTCCGCCATCACAAAGGAGGGTTTGGCATGAAGACGAACAACAGTCCTGAGGCTTCCAAAAAGCCGGTAGCAGGCAAGGATGGCAAACCTGTTCCGACCTCCAACGGCGCAAAGCCGTCCCTCGGAAAAGATACCAAGGGCAAGGCTTAACAATGGCAAAACCGCCGCGGTGCAAAAGCACCGCGGCGGTTTTGTCAACTTGCTTACAAAGGCCAGTCTGTGTTGTCAGCTACGGGATGGCAAGGGGCATCCCGTTCGAACGAGTAAGCTTAGCCCCGTGCCACCCTCGCTTCCTGGCATCTAAACCTTTTTTAAACAAGCCGCGGTTGGCGGCCTGCAAGAGGTTTGTCAGCGGTTTCGCTAAGGGGTAAGGCGGTTCTTCTGCCAATCCGGTTCCGTGTACGAGCCATTTCGGTTTTTACTACCCATAGCCTTACCGGTGGATTTTCTTCTGAAACTCCAGCCGGATTGCTTCGTGGTGCAAAATTACGGTCAGCAGCACCAGCGCCAGGCTGACCCCACCCACCACGAACAGCGGCCAGTCCAGCCGGTTCCAACCAACCAGCCCGCAGAAAATGGCGATAAGCCCTGCCGAGGCCAGCTCAAACAGCGGGAGGAAATTCCGTTTTTCTTTTTTAAAAAAAGCCAGAAAATAGGCTCCGGCCACGATCAGGTCAGAAAACAACACAATCGGCGCTACGAAGCTGCTCCAGCCGCCGCCGAATACCCCGTCCAATAAAAACAGGTACAGGCATACGGAAATACCCACGTCTGTAATTTTCTTAATCACCGTATTTTCCACCAGCGGTCGATAGAAAAATGTGACCCACAATACAGCCAGGCCGCCGATGGCCGCCAGCGACCAGAGCCTGCCGCCGTACAGCAGGTTCATCAGCAGACAGCCGTACCCAACGTATACGAACAGCGCGCGCATCAGCTCCCGGCGGTTGCGCCGCCAAAAGTTGTGCGGCGCCTGCTCCGGGTAGGTAATGTGTACCTGCATGGGCATAATCGACATACGCGGCTCCTTTCCGGCGTTTCCCGTCAGGACGTGCCCTCCACATAGGGTTCCAGCCCCAACCGCACCAGCTGGGCGTAAAACGCGTTTTCGAACACCGGCAGCGCGGTGGTTTTAACGATGGTAAACACCGCCCGGTCGCCGTAGCTGCAAAGCGAGCAGTTGGCGCGGTTGCGGATCGGGGGGCCGAGCACGAAATCAAACTTTTCCACAAAGGGGCGCATTTCGGCGGGTAATTTCACTTCCCCCAGGTTGGAGAACGTCGTGGTGAAAACCCCGTCGCTCAGCCTGCCGTACAGCAGGTAGGCAATCGGGCGTTTCACGATCAGCGGAATCCAGCTTAGATAGCGCACCAGCTTGCGGGAAAGGGTCATGGTGCGATCCAGCGCTTCCTTGCCGGTGCCCGAGGCGACCTGCGCGGAAATTTTGGGCAGGATATCGGCAAGCGACGTTATTTCCACCGGATGCAGGCGAATGGAGCAGTACATGCTGAAGTTGCGAAGCGTTCGCGACGGATAATACCGGCGCATGTTCGCGGGCAGCTGCACCTGGATTTTCTTTTTCCCGCCGTGTGGTTCCGCGGCGGCTTTGGCGGCCATCATCAGGCAGCCCAGCAACAGGGTCGTAACGGTTACGTTCCGTTCTTTCGCCTTTTTACGCAGTTCCGACGTGGAGATATTCATATGCAGCACGCGGCTGGGCTGCTCCAGCGTTGGCAGGCCGCGCAGCTGGAGGGCGGTCTTGTCGCCGAAACCCTCCGGGGAGGGGCTTTCGTCCGCCATGGGAAAATCGTCCGCCCATTCCCGCGGGTTTGGGGGCTCGTCCAGGCGGAAGATGCCCTCTTCCGCGGGCAGGTCGTTGCCAAGCAGCCGCAGATAAGTATGCAGTAGCGTACGCAGAAAGATCATCCCGCCGGTGCCGTCCGTGAGTACGTGAAAAAACTCCACGCTGACACGGTTCTGGTACCACACCACCCGAAAGGTGGGCGAGCTGACCGCGTTTAAGCGGATGGGTGTGCAGGGGCGTTTGGTTTCCGGCTGCACAGCGAAACGGCGCATGGCGCTGTCGATATAATGCCAGAAAAGCCCGCACTTGATGGTGGTGGCGAAGTAGGGAAACCGCCGCATGGTATAGACCAGCGCCATTTGCAGCAGTTCCGGCTCAACCAGAGATTTTAAGTAAAATGACATACGAAACATCATCATCCGCTTTAATCCCATACTGAGCGGGTATACCTTGGCTGCCGTATCCAGCGGGTACCACGTCGTGCGCTCCCGCAGGTAAAAATCCCCCAGCTGTACGGGGTCCAGCCGTTTCATCGCGTCGGTAAGTGGCAGACCGTGGTCAACATACCAGCGCAGGGCGCGGATATGGTCGTCCATCAGGGGCACGGTAAAACGCTCGTGCAGGTCGATCCGTGCGCGCACATCGCAAAGATACGGCGTAAGCAGCGTCTGCTCCGCCGGGGTAAACAACCGCTGGGCCAATCGCATCCACGGGCGGTGTTCTGCCACGGGCAACCTCCTTGCGTTTTGCGCGCAGTACGGGCTAAATATGGTAAGGAACCTTCCCCGGCGTTCTCGGACTTTTTCCGGAAACACGGTTAAAACCGGATCATCTTGCGCACGAACCGGTATCCGCCTACCAGCGTGCGGCGGCCCGTTTCTCCCTGCGGTGAAGCGGCGCGGCCCAGTGGGTTACGACGGAGTTTTAAATACAGCTCGGGGTCAAAGTTGCGGATGCCCTGCCACATCCTGCGGTTCATATCCAGGCTTTCATCCGTAGCCTTGATAAACTGCAGTGCCGATGTGGTGGCCAGCAGCCCCGCGCAGTTATTGATCATGTACCCGTACAGGGTTTTCGGCAGCGCTTTGAGCTGCTCCAGGCTGTATGTGGTGGCCACCAGTTCGGTGATATGGGTAATCTGGTCCAGGCGGCGCAAGATGTTTTCTTCCGCGATGGACTGATCCTCCCGGCCGATAAAATAGCCGTACAGCGGCAGGTCCAGATAGTACACGCGCTTGGCGTAGGGCAAGGGGAGGTAAATATACAGGTTGTCCTCGTAAAACGTATGCTCCGGAAGCACCAGCGGGATATCGCGCAACATCTGGGTGCGATATACCAGCGCGTGGATCATAAACTGTTTGTGCACGGGGAAGCGTCGCATCTCCTCCCACGTTTGTACTTTGCCGGGCTTCATGGCTACGCGGTAGTTGACTGAAAATACCGCGTCGTGCCCGACCTGATCGTATACATAATTGTGCACCAGCAGATCAAACTGATTCGTGCTGTCGACATGCTCGCGCAGCACGTCCATCAGGCTCAAAAGCGAATCCCGATCCAGCCGGTCGTCCGAGTCCACTACTTTGAAATAAAGCCCCTGCGCGGTTTGGATGCCCTGGTTCAGCCCCGCGCCGTGCCCGCCGTTGGGCTGGTGGATCACGCGTACCATGGTGGGATACTGCGCGGCATATCGGTCTGCAATCGCTCCGGTATCGTCGGTGGAACCGTCATCCACAATCAGGATGTCCGTTTCTTCGCCGCCCGGAAGCAGGGATTGTATACACCGTTCCATGTAGGCTGCGGAGTTATAACAGGGAACGGTAATCGTCAGCAGTTTCATAGCGACCTCTTCCTTCATGCGGCGCGGGTTAGCGCGCCTGCCGCAGCAGCGCGCGGCCCGTATCCAGCGCGTGGGCTACGATCGTATCGATATTATAATACTGATATTCCGCCAAACGACCCAGAAGGGTTAAATTTTTACAAACGTCTGCCTTCTGGCGGTAGGCGGCGTATCGTGCCGCGCTCTCCGCGTCCGGGATGGGGTAGTAGGGAATATCCGGTGCTTCGCATGCCCGCGGGTATTCCTTTGTGATGGTGGTCACGCCATCCAGCTTTTGCCCGGTCAGCTTCTTATACTCTGTAATGCGCGTGTAGGGGCGATCCACCGTGTAGTTGACCACGCCGACCGGCTGATAACTGTCCGTCGGCAGGGTTTCAAAGCGGAAATCCAGCGTGCGGTAGGGCAGGCGGCCCAGTCGATAGCCCATCAGCTCGTCCAGCGCGCCGGTATAGATCACCGGTTCCCTAAAGGATTCGCCGTCCTTTAACAGGGTATTGCCCTCCAGCGTCAGTCGGGCGCAGGCATCTGCGTTCAGCTCCACATGGATATTCGGGTGATCCAGCATCCGTGCAAACAGGGCAGTATAGCCGTTCGCGGGCATACCCTGCCATGGGTCCTGAAAATACCCGTCGTCGTCGCTTACCAGCACAGGCACCCGGGCCATGGCAGCGGGGTCCAGCGCAGCGGGCGCGACGCCCCACTGTTTCTGGGTATAGAAACGAAAGATGTTTTCGTATACATACCCTGCCAAATCCTTCAGTTCCGGTTCTTCCCGGCGCAGCAAATCCAGAATGCTGACCCGTGCGCCCGGGCCGAATACCGAAACCAGTTGCTTTTCCATGCGGTCGGCGGTTGGCGCATCAAACGCCATCCGGAGGGAGCGCAGGTTGAAGGGCACCGGCAGCAGCGTACCGTGCACATCCGCCAGCACCCGATGCCGTAATGCGTACCAGTCGGTAAATCGGCTTAAGAAGGCATACGCAGTTTCGTCCTTTGTGTGAAAAATGTGCGGCCCGTACCGGTGCACCAGCACCCCCGCCGCGTCCGGCTCGTCGTAGGTGTTTCCGGCAATATGGGGCCGCTTCTCCCAAACGGTTACGTCCGCGCCGCCTTCGGCCAGCGTGCGGGCCAGTGTGCAGCCTGCGGGCCCGGCGCCGATGATCCAGTATCGCATTCCGACTCCTCTTTTCATACGCCGTGTGCCTGTAAGGGCAGACGGACCTCGCACCTGCTGCGGGGTAACGCTCCGGCGTTCAGGTATAATCAACAAAGGCGCCCGACAGCCCACGCGAAAACTGCGCGGTGCGGCCGGACGCCCGGTGGTTCTGGTTTGGGTTGGCTATGGCTGCGCTGTTGGAAAGGCGCAGGGCGCAAAGGATTGCCGCGCCCGTTACGGGCTCGTGATGCGGGGCCCAGCGTTTGCTTTCCATGGCGCGCCTCCCGGGTCAGAGGGGGTAGCCGTTTTCAGCCGGATTCAGCTTCTGGCTGGTTGTATCGGTACGGGAACTGTAAACGGTGCCCGTTTCCGCGTTGGGGTTATACAGGCAACCTTCGTGGGGGGCGTTAATTTTATGCGTGGTTTTTACCCACACCTTCTGGTGGCGGAAACGGAACAGGCCCCAGATCTGCGCGCCCGCCACAATCACGGTGTTCAGCGCAAGGCTTACGATATTGGTGATCAGGCTGAGGGGGCGGAAACGCACGCCGTTATCCAGCCAGTCCGCAACGTAAAATAGAACAATGAACGAATACAGGAAGATGAGCAGGCTGGGGTAATTTACCGTAAACCAGTCCCAGAAAGTTATGGCCGTATTGGCGGCCGGCATCAGGCCTGTCCAGATAAAAATCTGTAGAATCAGGCTCAATGCAAGTTGAATAATCATCACAATAAAGGGGGTCAGGCTGTACACGTACAGAAACGTGCTTAAAAACTCGCCGAAACCGATGCGCTTTTCACGCAGCGCGCGGAAAATGCGCCGGGTATTGCGGAAACAGACGAACCAGTGGCCCTGCGCCCAGCGTACGCGCTGCCGCAGGCTTGCGCGCCAAAGCGTGGGTTTTTCATCGTAAATCCGCACGTTGTTGTTCCACAGGATGCGCTTTCCCTCGCAGGTAGCTTCTACCTGCAATTCAAAGTCTTCCGTAAGGGACATGGAAGTCCAGCCGCCGCGCTTTTGCAGGTAGTCCGCGCGCACGGCAAAACCCGTGCCGCCCACCACGCAGTTGATGCCGATGCGGCTTTTGGCGTACTGGAAGAAACGGTTGGTGATGGTGTAGCTCATATAATAATAGAGCGCCACCAGACCCTTTTTATTTTTGCAGCCTAAATAACACTGTACAATGTCCGCTTCCGGGTGATCCAGAAACTGGCTGTTCACCTCGCGGAACATATTAGTGTCGATCCGGTTGTCCGCGTCGAAGAACATCACCAGATCGTACCGATCGCCGTACCCTTTCAGGGTATTCAGCGCCTTTTGCAGCACGATCGGCTTGCCCGTGGGCGCGTCAGCGCTTTCCTTGTGCGTTTCCAGCACGTTGGCGCCCATGCTGCGGGCAATGTCGGCGGTACGGTCTTCGCAGTTATCCGCAAGAATGTAAAAATCATACAATTCCCTGGGATAATCCATGGCCTGCAAATTTTCGATGATGCCGCCGATCACGGCTTCTTCGTTGTGGGCGGGCACCAGCACCAGGTATTTCAGTTTCGGATCATGGTCCTGATAATCCTTGGTTACGCGTTTAAAACCAAAAACACTGATGTAAAGCTGATACAGGATGATCAAAATCAGCCAGAGGGACATCACCCAGTTGAGGCCCCCGATAACCGTACTTACGACTTCCACCGTTGGATTGCCTCCCGTTCCGCCATTCCATATGGCCAAACATCTATTTATACACTATGGGGCAGGAAAAGTCAATGACGGTCGTAGAACGTGCACTCCCCGATAAACTCACGCAAAATGCTTAACGGTGGGATTTCGTTCACAACCTGCTCGTCGATGGGAAGCAGATACTGCAAAAATTTAATCAACCGGCGCGCTACCAGCGCTTCGGGCGCGGTTTGCGGGATGCGGGTGAGCAGCCCGTAGCTGAAGTGCTTTAAAATGGGCAACTCATAATGCAGCGAGGTGTTAAACATCACGTCCGCTTTTTCCTGATTGGGGAAAATCCAGCGCTCCTCTCCGGCGCGTACGCGCGGCCACATATCAATGGTTTTCTCCGGGCTGGTGCCACGAAATTTCGCATCGCGCGTAATCCGGCGAAGCAAGCGTACGTCGGTGGTACGGATGCGGTTGTGGTCGTCCAGATTAATACAGGGCAGGGCGCTGACATAGACCCCATAGGTCAGCTGCTCCGGCAGTTCGCCGGTCACACGGTCGCTTAAGGCGTGAATGCCTTCCAGAATCAGCGGGCCGTTGCCGCTGAGCGATATGGGCACGGTTTGCGCTTCGCGGCGGCCGGACAGAAAATCGAAACGGGGCATCTGTGCAATGCCTCCGGCCAGCAGGCGTTCGATGCACTCGCCCAGATACGCCACGTCCAGCGCTTCCACGTGTTCCAGGTCCGGCAACCCGTCCTCGCCAAGGGGCAGGTCTTCCCGATCCTTATAAAAATCGTCCAGAGACACCAGCTGCGGGCGCTTGCCAAGAACCTGCAAATGGACTGCCAGCCGGTGGGCGAACGTGGTTTTTCCGCTGGAGGAAGGGCCGAAAACCAGCACGATCTGCGCGTTGCGGGCCACGATTTCATCTGCGATATGCGCGATGGATTTATCCTGCAGGGCTTCGTTGATGCGGATAAAATCCCGCATCTTCTTCTGCTCGATCATGCGGTTCACGTCCGCGACATTGCTGGCGCCCAGAATGGCGCACCATTCCTGAGACTCGCTGAATACCCTGAGATGCTTGGGACGCGGCTGGTATGGGGCGGGCCTGTCCGGTTCCGTCGGGGACGGCATGCGCACCACCAGCCCCGGAAAATGCGGGCGCAGGGCAAAGTGCCGTAAATATCCCGTGGAAGGAACCATGGCGCCGTAAAAGTACTCCGCCGTACCCCCGATACGGTACATGGTGATGGTCTTGCCGGGGCGGTAGGCCAGTATATCCGCCTTGTCCGGGTGAGCGTGTTCCGTAAAATACCGGATCGCCTCATCCCGCGACCAGGTTTCCTTTTGAAAAGGCAGGTCATCGTCGGTCAGGCGGCGCATTTCGGCTTCCAGCGCGCGTACGGTTTCGTGGGTCAGATCCTCGCCCAGAACCCGCAGGTATACGCCGTACCCGATGGAATTGAGGATACGTACCCGCTTTTCGGGATACAGGCGGTTCGTGGCCAGAAGCAGCAGAAACCGCAGCGAACGTTCGTAAACGCGGCGCCCCTCCTCGTCTCGGTAGGTTAGCCCTGTAATGGTTGCGTCTTCGCGCAGCGGTTCGTTCAGCTCCAGGCACACGCCGCCATGCATCGCGCAGAGAAAAGCAGGCATCGTATCCCCGTAAAAACGGCGGAGAGCGGTCAGTACCTGTGTGCCGGAAGGGAACGTTTCGGTGCGGTCACCGCAGGTAATGCGCACGATGGCCGGGGTTTCGGGTTTCGGGGTCTGCGACATGATTTGCCTCCTATGGGTTCGCCCTGCGGGGATTACGGTTCCTCAAAGGGCATGTTGCTGTCGCAGACGCGGCTCAGGTCCTCCGGATCGAAGGGCACGCCATGTTTGCGACGGTACTGGTCCTGCAGAACCTTGGTATGCACATAGGCGCGGGTTTGCCGGTTGGCGGGCGTCACGCTCAGGTACAGGCCTGTCTGCCCGTCCGGCAACCGGGAAAAACGCACGCGGATAAACAACTGTCCATGCTTTGGGCATTTGCTTAACGCCACGTACTTGCCCGGAGCCTGCGGGGTAAGCTCTGTTTGCAGCTGTGTGGGCTTTTTACAGGTGGGGCATTCCGGAGTCTGCACGTCCGCGCCGGCCAACCCCTCGGTTACGGAAGGCACCGTGTGCGTTACGCGGAAATGGTTGCGCCGCGGGGTATGGCACAGCTTGCGTGCGGTCTGTTCGTACTTGAGCACCCCGTCGGGCTGCGGCAGTTTTTGCAGCACCAGCGCGGTATAGTATGCGTCGTTTACGGCATTGTGGAAATCGCGTGCTTCATCCGGGTCAATGCCCAGTTGCTCCATCGCGGTTTTCAGCGACGTCTGGCGCGCGCCCAGTTCCCGCGCTTCGGCGTAATACCGCTGCACGTCGAACATCCGGGCTTCCGCGCCCCCGAACTCAAAAAAGTCCAGGTTCTGTTTTAAAACGCTGATGTCGTCCCCGCCCCAGGTGAGAAAAACGTAATCTTCCCCGCACCAGTCCGAAAATTGGGCCATTGCCTCGGGAAAGGCGGGCGCGTCTTCCAGTTCCGCGCGGCCCAGATGGGTCATGCGGCGTACGCGGGGGTGAATGTCCACATAATGCGTCGGGCGGATGGGAATGGATAGCTCGTCCAGCACGGAGAAATCGTCCCCCAGCTTCACGGCTCCGATCTGGATTACCTCAAACAGCAGGCTGTCCCCGATTTGCCGGAATACCGGCGTGTTGAAACTGGTCGGCTGGTTCCACTCCAGGTCCATCACAATATAGTGCATCGAAAAACTCCAGTCTGGCTAGTAATTTCGCTTTCTTTTTCAAACCGCGCGGTTCAGCTGTCTGCCTGCGCGGCGGCACGGCCTGCCAGATACCCGGTGGAAAAGGCGATGTGCAGGTTAAAACCGCCTGTGAGCGCGTCCACGTCCAGCACTTCGCCCGCCGCGTACAGCCCCTGAACCAGCTTGCTTTCCAGCGTGGAAGGGCTAAACTGCTTTACGTCCGCGCCGCCTGCGGTCACCACTGCGGCCGCGATGGGTTCGGCTCCGTTCACCGGCACGGGCAGGGCTTTGGTCAGGCGCACCAGCGCCTCACGCTCCTCCCGGCGCAGCTCCAGCGCGGGTTTGCGCGGGTCGATGCCTGCAAGCTCCGCCATCGTCGCCGCCAGCCGCTCCGGGTACAGGCCGCGCAGCAGGTTTTGCAGGCTCTTTTTACCGTCCGTCGCGATGTCCCGCAGGATACGCGCATCCAACTGCGTTTCGGTCAGACCCGGTTTCAAGTCCAGCGTGACCGCACATTCGGCAACGGGCAGCCCGGCCAGATAACTGGACGCGGACAGCGCCAGCGGCCCGGAAATGCCGAAATGGGTAAACAACATTTCCCCCAGGTCGGAAAACAGCTTTTTCTTGCCGTGGGTCAGCGTCAGCCGCACGTTTTTAAGCGATAACCCCTGCAGCTCTTTCACCCAGTCCGCGTCGCTGGTCAGCGGGATCAGCGCGGGTTTGGGGGGCAAAAGGGTGTGCCCGCAGGCGGCCAGCAGCCGGTACCCGTCGCCGGTGCTGCCGGTTGAAGGGTAGCTGACCCCGCCCGTGCACACGATCACCGCGTCGGCGGCAAGCGTTTCTCCGTTTTCCAGCCGTACGCCGCGCACCTGCCCGGCCTCGGTTACAATCGCCGCAGCTCGCGCGTTTTTCCGCACGGTCACGCCTAACTGCTGCAACCGGCGCTCAAAGGCGCGGGTTACGTCGCTGGCTTTCTGGGAGGCGGGAAAGGCGCGGTTGCCGCGCTCCACCACCGTGGGGCAGCCCCAGCTTTCCAGCTTTGCCAGCAGCGCTTCCGGCGGAAGCGCTTCCAAAGCGGAAAACAGGAAACGCGGGTTGCGCACCACATTCTGCCGAAACTCGTCCGCGGGGCACACGTTGGTACAGTTGCAGCGGCCCTTGCCGGTAATGTACAGCTTTTTGCCAAGCTTCTCGTTGCGTTCCAGCACCGTGACCGCCGCGCCGTTTTCCGCCGCGGTTACCGCCGCCATCAGCCCTGCCGCGCCCCCGCCGATTACCACGATCAACTGCATCGGTTTCTCCTTCATATCGGCATACCCGCGGATGCGAGGCGCACGGCCGCGCATGTCTCCGCGGGGCGGTCAGCTTTCAGGGATCGGCTTGCGGGGAGTTCCGTCGGCGTTTGTCTCCTCCCGGTCGAGGTAAACGCCATGTTCCCGCCACAGGGTATCCAGTCGTTTCAGGTGTTCGGACAGCTCTTCGCGGCGGCGCAGGCTCAGCGCCACAATCAGCGCGTTCAGCAGCGACAGCGGCGCGGCCAGCGAATCCACAAAGCTGGCCATATCCGTATGCGCGTACAGGCACACATCCGCCACCGCACCCAGCGGGCTCATGGAACCGTCGGTTACGGCGATCACCCGCGCGCGGTTCTCACGGGCAAAACGCATGCAATCCACCGTTCGCGTGGAGTAACGGGGAAAGCTGATGCCCACCAGCACATCTTTTTCGCCGATGCGCTCGATCTCGTCGAACACCTCGCCGATGGTGTTTTGCACCATCACAACCTCATCGAAAATCAGGCGGAGGTAATGGCCGAAGAACTGCGCCAGCGGCGCCGCCGACCTTAGCCCCATCACGTAGATGCGCCGTGCGCCCAGCAGCATTTCCACCGCACGGTCGAAATCGCCCTGGGATAACTCTTCGGTGGTCATGCGGATGTTGTGCATGTCGTTTTTCAACACCGTGCGCAGCACGTCATTCTCGTTGATCTCCGATGCGATGTCAAACCGCTCGCTGGCGGTGAGGCGCTGGCGGACCAGCTCCTGCAACGCGGCCTGAAGCTCCGGATACCCCTCATACCCCATGGCGGTGGCGAAACGGACTACGGTGGATTCGCTCACCCCGCAGTTTTGCCCCAACGTTACGGCAGTCATGAAAGCCGCTTTCTCCGAATGGGCGGCCACGAAGGTTGCGATGCGTCGGTGGCCCTTGCTTAAGGCGCGTCCGCGCAGATTCAGTTTTCGGATGATTTCCTGTGTGTCCATGTGTTTATTCCCTGGAAAGAGCAATGCCCTTTCCGGCCTTTCCCGTGCCGTCGTTGATCGCGGCGTCTGTTCTGCGGTGTGAATTTCTCGCGTGCGGAACGTTCGGCTACAGGGCCGCCCTGCCCTGGGGAAGCTCCCGGACAAATCCGGCGAACGAGGCGCTGTGCTCGCTGGGGTTGCCCATGAAGGTGTAAGTTACATGTCCTTTGGCCAGCAGGTCCAGGTCGCTGCCGGGTTCCGGCGGCTCGGTGTTGCTGTCGTTGGTCATCCAGTAATACACGCCGCTGCGCGGGCTTTCCCGGCGAATATAGCTGTCCGTAAAATTCGCTATGGATAGCGGCGCCAGCACCGGCGGCAATATTTCCGCCGGCTCGCGCAGGGGCGCGTTCATGTTTAGCACCGTGACCGGCGGGGTTTTCAGAGAAATGTATTTTTCCGCTGTCAGGATCGCAAGATGCGCTACATAATCGTACAGGGCCGGATCCGCCTTGTGGTGCACGCTGACCGCCATGGCGCGCACCCGGTTCAGCGCCGCCTCGGTCGCAGCCCCTACGGTGCCGCTGTAATGCACAGCCATGCCCGCGTTATAGCCATCGTTGATGCCGGAAATCAGCACGTCCACCGGCTCCTGAATCAGGTTGAAAAGCCCCAGACGCACACAGTCCGTGGGGGTGCCGGTGATCGACCAGGCGTTCACACCCGGTTCACCCATGTCGTATTCCTTAACATAGATCGGGTCGGTCAGCGTAATGCGCTGGCTGGCCGCGCTTTGCTGGTGGCTGGGGGCGCAAACGCTCACCTTGTGGCCGCGCGCGCGTGCCGCCCTGCACAGCGCGTGAATCCCCACGCTTTGGATGCCGTCGTCGTTTACCAGTACGATATGCATTGCAGAACTCCTACTCCCGTAATTTGCCCGTCAAAGCGCTAATCAGCGTGCGTGCCACGTTCACCGCGGCGGCTACCGCTACCGCCCACCAGATGTTATCCACCGTTACCGCGCCGGGCACCAGCGCCGCCGCCGTCCAGACCAGCCAGGTATCCACCGCTACGTATAACAGCCCCAGCGTAAGCCAGTTCAGCACTTTCAGCAGCAACCGCACCACCGGGCGCAACACCATGTATAAAATACCCAGCACTGCGCCGAACGCCAATCCTTGAGTCCATTCCGTCATATGGACGCCGGGCATGTACTGTGCGCACAGCGGAATCGCCGCTACGGTGATGGCGAAGCGCAGGAAGGCACCGAACATTCTACCGCCTCCATCGTGCCGTTTGCACAGCTAACAGTATATCACAGACCCTTGAAATTGTAACGTATGGCATCTTTCCAGCCGGATACGGCGGTCAGCTCCGGTGCTTCAGGTTCAGCGCCGCCGTGAGGGTCAGAAACCCCGCCGCGGTGCTTTCTGCCAGCACCACCTGCCCGTTCACGCCGATCACCGCGCGCAGCAGCGCCCAGTTGAGTTGTCCCACGGTTTCCAGATATTGCAGCGTAAGCGTGAGCAGCAGCAGGCCCGCCGCCGCGAACAGCCAGCCGGTCAACCCGGTGTTTCGATGCGAAATGCCGCCCACGGGCAACATCAGCGCAAGGCCCACGCCCAGCAGGACGCCTTTGAATGCGAACTGGAAAAAGCTGCCCAACCCGGAAAGCGCGTCCAGCCACCGAAACAGCAGGCACGTAAGCAGGCATAACAGCAGCGGCCCTACCACCACGAAAAGCTTGCGCATCAGCATGGCATACTCCCCTCCACGGCCTGTCGGCCAAAGCCTGTCTTACGTTCGCGAGGTATCCGCATTACGGTGCGCACCGCCCCGAGCTACCCCGGAACACTGTTCCCCAACCGTTCAGGTTGTGCTTTACGATAACGTAGCGTCGTCCGGCACCGGGGGATGCGCTTCTGTTTCTTCCCGAAGGGCGGCAAGCGTTTCGGCGCGCTCTTTTTCGGCCATGGGCGCTTTGTCAAACAGGTCCGGCCTGCGGCGAAGGGTTTCCAGCAGCGCCTGTCTGCGCCGCCAGCGGTTGATCTCGGCATGGTTGCCGTTCACCAGCACCTCCGGTACGCTTAGCCCCCGGTACTCGCGCGGGCGCGAATACTGCGGGTATTCCAGCAGCCCGTCAGAAAAGCTTTCCTCTACGGCGCTTTCGCTGCTGCCCAGCACCCCGGGCACCAGGCGGGACACCGCGTCCACAATCGCCATTGCCGCCAGTTCCCCGCCGGTCAGCACAAAATCGCCCAGCGAGATTTCCTCGTCCACCGCCAGCTGCAGCGCGCGCTCGTCCACACCCTCGTAATGCCCGCACAACAGCAGAAAGCCATCAAGTTTGGCAAGCTCCCGCACCTTTTGCTGCGTAAGCGGCTTACCGCGCGGGCTCATGTACAGGCACGGGCCGGTATAGCCGCGCGCGCGGGTCGCCTCCACCGCGTCCACGATGGGCTGCGGGGTCATCACCATCCCCGCGCCTCCGCCGAAAGGGTAATCGTCGGTGTTTTTATGCTTCATCGCACTGTAGGGGCGAATGTCCACCGTGTCCACCGTCAGCAGCCCCTCGTCGCGCGCGCGGCCCAGAATGCTTACGGACAGGGGGCTTACGAACATTTCAGGAAAGATCGTCAGAATCGCTATTTTCATACAACGCCACCTCCGCAAGGGTTTGCGCGTCCAGCACCATGCGGCCGTCTTCCGGCGACAGCGACACGATCAGCCGCTTTAAAAACGGGGCCATCATCGGGCCGCGCGGGGTGGAAAACACCAGCACGTCCGTCCCCCGGTTTTGCAGCACGTCGTTTACGGTGCCGATTTCCCGGCCTTCGCTGTCCGTGGCTTTCACACCCAGCAGATCGGCGATAAACACCTCGTTGTCGGAAAGTTGCCGCGCATGCGCCCGGTCCACGTATACGCCCAGATTGCGCAGCTTTTCCGCCTCGTCGCGGTCCGTCACGCCGGGCAGGGTGAGGTATGCCTCGCCCCCGGAAACGCGCGCCGACAGGATCGTGACCGGTTCGTATTCGTCGCCCCGGCGCAGGTAGGCTTCCTTCAGACTCAGAAAGCGTTCCGGGTCGTCGGTTTCGGGATGCAGTTTCACCTCGCCGCGTACGCCCTGCGGCTTCACGATGGTTCCCACAAGCAGATAGGGGTTCAGCATGGCGGCCTCCTTTCAGAAAAGGGGAATTGGGCGGCGCTGATAGGGTTTCTAATCATAAACACGTCAATCTTGCAGCACATTCACAAATTGAAATCGTACTTACACGCGAACAAGCGCGATACGCAGGGCCCAACGGGCCGTTCGCACCGCGCTTTACCTGCGTGCCCGCACAAGGCAACACAGGCTCCGTCCGGTGGGACGGCGCCTGCGGCACACCGTGCGAACGCGTAGCGGCATGTTTACTGGATCTCCACAAAAACCGGCTTGTCGCTCTTGGTTGTGGCTGCGCGTACTACCGCGCGCAGGGCCTTGGCAATGCGGCCCTGTTTGCCGATCACCTTACCCATATCCTCGGGGGCCACGTGGAGTTCCAGAATGGTTGCTTCCGGGCCGGCCGTCTCTTCTACGGTCACGGCGTCCTTGTTGTCCACCAGGGACTTCGCGATATACAGCACAAGCTCTTTCATGAGCTCAGCCCTCCAGAATGCCGCTCTTTTTGAGCAGCGTACGCACGGTATCGGTGGGCTGTGCGCCGTTCGCCAGCCATTTCTTGGCGGCTTCTGCATCAATTTTGATGGTGGCGGGTTCGGTCATGGGGTCATAATAGCCGATTTCGGCGATGTTGCGGCCGTCGCGGGGGCTGGTGATGTCGGCGACGATGACGCGGTAGAAGGGTTTCTTCTTCATGCCCATTCTCTTTAAGCGCATTCTGACCATGTTGGTGTTCCTCCTGTTATTTCATATAGAATCTATGTCAATCACAATTGTGACGGACTGCGTTTGGGGTTCTGAAACGGAAACAGTAACTATTTAAAGTTCTTCATCATGCGGCGGGCCATGCCTTTATTACCCATCACGCGTTTCATCATGTCGCGCGCCTGGTCAAACTGTCGCATCAGGCTGTTTACGTCCTGCACGGTGGTGCCGCTGCCCGCGGCGATGCGCTTGCGGCGGCTGGCGTTGAGCAGGTTGGGGTTTCGGCGTTCTTTGGCGGTCATGCTGCGAATGATGGCTTCCGGCTTTTTCAGCGCGTCGTCGCTCACGTCCACATCGCCCAGCTTGTTCGCGCCCGGCAGCATCCCGATCAGGCTCTTAATGCCGCCCATTTTCTTCATCTGCTGCATCTGGGTCAGAAAATCATCCAGCGTCAGTTCTCCGGGGTTGCGGCGGGACATTTTCTCCACCGTATCCGCGTCTACGCTCTCCTGCGCTTTTTCAATCAGGGTCAGCACGTCGCCCATGCCCAGAATGCGGCGGGCCATGCGGTCCGGGTGAAAGGGTTCGATGTCCGCCAGCTTTTCGCCGGTACCGCTGAACTTGATTGGCTTGCCCACGACCGCTTTGATAGACAGCGCTGCGCCGCCGCGGGTGTCGCCGTCCAGCTTGGTCAGGATCACGCCGTCGATGCCCAGCTTTTCATCGAAGGTCTTGGCGACGTTCACGGCTTCCTGACCGGTCATCGCGTCCACCACAAACAGGATTTCCTGCGGTTTCACCTGCTTTTTCAGGCGGCGCAGCTCCTCCATCAGGGCCTCGTCGATCTGCAGGCGGCCCGCGGTGTCGATAATCAGCACGTCGCGGCCATGGTCGCGGGCGTATTCCACCGCTTCCAGCGCGGTCTTTACCGGGTCCTGCGTGCCGTGCTCGTACACCGGAACGTTTACCTGCTCGCCAACCACCTGCAACTGTTTGATGGCGGCGGGGCGGTAAATATCGCACGCGGCCAGACAGGGCTTCTTGCCTGTCTTTTGCAGGTAATTGGCCAGTTTGGCGGCCATGGTGGTTTTGCCGGCGCCCTGCAGACCGCACAGCATATAGATGGTGGGCACGCTGGAGCTCCACGTGAGGCGCGCATTCTGTGCGCCCATCAGCTCCGTCATTTCTTCGGATACAATCTTGATCACCTGCTGGCCGGGGGTCAGGCTGTCCAGCACCTGCTGGCCCACGCAGCGGTCGGTGATCTTTTTGCAAAAGTCTTTCACGACCAGATAGTTCACGTCCGCTTCCAGCAGGGCGACGCGGACTTCCCGCATGCCATCCTTCACGGTCTGTTCGGTCAGCTTTCCGCGGCTGGTCAGTTTGCCCAGTGCTGCGGACAGCTTCTGGCTGAGGCCTTCAAACGCCATCGGTGGGTTCCTCCCCGTCCAGTTGGTTTAGCAGTTGTTGTATCATCCGGCGGGTTTCCTCGGGGTGTCCCGCATCCAGCGCGCTAACGGCGCTTTGCAGTTGCCCGCGCGTGGTTTCCGCCTGTTCCGCCAGCCGCAGGGCGGCCTCGTACCGGCGCAGTTTCTGCTCCGACCGCACGATCAACTCGTGCACGTTCTGGCGGCTTACGTTCATTTCATCGGCGATCTCGGCAAGGGTCAGGTCCTCGTCGCAGTGCAGCAGTAACGCCTGCCGCTGCTTTTCGGTCAGCAATCCGCCGTAACAGGCGCACAGAGTGCCCAGTTCCACGCTGTGTTTCAAGCGGCGTTCCTGGTTCAGCGCGCCGTCCACCTGCGCCACATCCTTCCCGAAATGTCAAGGGATATTCATTGACAACGGATGCAGTATACCACCGCACCCGAAGGGTGTCAAGCGTTTTGAGTTGACGGATGGGGGAGAAGGGAAGCAAAATAGCTCCCGCTGCGTCGCCCGGTTTGCTCATCCCGAAGCGCAAGCGCCTGTGATCAACGATGCTCTGAGCAGCTCGCTTCCGATCAGGCCTTCCGACTTGCGCGTCGCAGGCCCGGTCGCGGAACAATGTTTCGGCAAACGAGGTTTCAAAGGAGCGGGTTGCCCGCAATCGGAGGAGGGGGAGAACTCGTTAAGATTATCCTGACAGAGGTAACGATGGAATATTGTACCAAATACCAGTGACCGAGAACGGTAATGACCGCTTCAATTCGCGAGAGATACGTTATGGGAGTATTTATACCGGAGAGGTTACGCGAGTCACCGTTTTGCATTTTTTGAGGCTTGTTCATTCATTGTTAATATTTACCTCACACTTTGTTTATGCGGCTTTGCGGCCTTGCTTCCGGGATCACAATATGTTAATATTCACAAATTGGCATAAAAATGCACATTAATAATACACAGAAATCGTGCGTAAAAATGCGCGATACAATTTAGATACAACATTTTTCAGCACAAATTACGTGATTTTATTGACAGGGGGGTTTTTGAATATTATCATCTAATTATGCGGATTGTTCCTGCCGGGCAACTGCAGAATACAAATTGATAAGGAAAGGGATAAAGATGAAAAAACTGCTGAGCTTCCTGCTGGTTGCAATTATGGCGTGCTCCGTGGTCCCCGCCATGGCCGAAAGCGCCGCCGGCGCGGACACCATTGTTATCGGCATCACGAGCGAACCTGCCTATCTGGAGCCCAACGCGCCCGCGATCGGCGGCACCGAAATCCATGTGATCGACCAGATGTTCGAGGGTCTTGTCACCATGAATGAGGACAACTCCGCGATCGTCCCCTGCCTGGCGTCCGACTGGACGATCAGCGACGATGGCCTCACCTACACCTTCAACCTCGTTCCCGGCGTTACCTTCTCCGACGGTACCCCGGTGAAGGGCGAAGACTGGGTGTGGAGCCTTCTGCGTGCCCGTGACACCGAAACTTCCGAATACTCCTTCATCGCCGAAGCGATTGACAAAGTGGAAGCCACCGACAGCCAGGTGGTCATCACGCTCAAATCCCCCACTTCCGCTTTCCTGGCGCAGCTGTGCAGCTTTAACATGGTGCTGGGCTGCAAGGCGTATGCCGAGAAAATGACCGAAGACGAATACATTATGAATCCTATGGGCACCGGCCCCTACATGCTTAAGGAATGGAACCGCGGCAACTACGTGTGGCTGGTAGCCAACCCCAACTACCGCGACGCGGCTTCCGTAAAGACCCCGAACATCAAGTTCCAGGTCGTATCGGATGATAACACCCGCCTGATGCAGCTGCAGGCCGGCCAGATCGACATCATGGGCGACGTTCCCGCCTCCCAGATGAGCGTGGTTAAGAGCACCGACGGCCTGAGCCTGTCCGTGTATCCTTCCACCCAGATCCGCTACCTGCTGCTGAACACCAGCAAAGAACCCTTCAACGATCCCGCGGTCCGCAAGGCCCTTGCCTACGGCATCAACAAAGCGGAGATGGCCGAAGTGGTATACGGCGAGTACGGCGCGGCCGTCGCGTCGGTGCTGTCCGAGTCTCACGGCAAGTTCTATAACACCGACCTGCAGGTGATCCCCTACCAGCCGGAAGAAGCTAAAAAGATGCTGGCGGACGCCGGGTATCCCGACGGTATCACCTTTACCATGTCCATCCCCAACGGCAACGAAGTGTACGAAGAAATCTCCGTTCTGTTGCAGGCCTCGCTGGCGGAGGCGGGCTTTACCATGAACATCGAGCATGTGGAAAGCAAGATTCTCTACCAGAACGCCCAGTCCAACGCCCTGCAGTGCGTGTGCTATCAGTGGTCCGACGACTACTATGATCCGTCCGAAGTGATCGGCTGGATCACGGACTACGATCAGTCCAGCGCGTGGTTCACCTTCCTGGAAGACAAGGATTTGGACGCCGAGCAGGCAGCCGCTCTTGTGGAACAGGATGCCGACAAGCGCGTGAAGATGTACTGGGACCTCCAGCAGAAGATTTACGACAACTGCAATGTCATCCCCCTGTTCCGCAACTCCTTCGCCTATGCTTGCAGCAGCAAGGTTCAGGGCCTGAACGTGTCCACGTTCAACGACTACTACTGCAAGTATCTTACCAAGTCCAACTAAGACAACCCCTGCGAATACATCCTTTCGGGGGCTGGCGCGCCGGAGAAGCGCGCCAGCCTTCGGCCTGCTGATGGGCGTTTGGCCGTGTGGCTGCGCCCATCGGCGGGCCCTGTGCGTTTTTCCACATTGCAAAGGCGGTGAAGTTTTTGCGTCAACTCAACTACATCCTCAAACGTACGCTGCAGATTATCCCTGTGCTGCTGATTGTGACCATCATCACCTTCCTGATGATTCACCTGATCCCCGGGGACCCTGCGCGTATCCTGGCAGGGGAAAAGGCGCGGCAGGCCACGGTAGAAGCCATGCGCATCAAACTGGGGCTGGATAAGCCGCTTTATGTGCAATACTGGATTTATCTTAAAGACCTTGTCACGCTGGACCTGGGCACGTCGCTTCAGTATTCCCGCCCCGTCATCGATATTATTCTGGAGCGCCTTCCCCTTACCATCAAGCTTACGCTGTTCTCCACCCTGTTGGGGTTGTTGTTTGCCATTCCGCTGGGCTACCTCGCCGGTATTAAAAAAGACAAGGGCGCGGATCACGTCATCCGTCTTTCCACCCTGGTCGCCATCGCCATGCCGTCGTTCTGGGTTGGCCTGCTGCTTATGATCGTTTTTTCCATCAATTTAAAATGGTTGCCTGCGGGCGGATGGGACCCTACCAGCGCCTGGACGCAGTTTAAATGCCTGCTGATGCCGGCGTTTACCCAGTCGCTGATGACCGCCGCCATCCTGATCCGCAATATGCGTAACTCCGTGGTGGATATTACCCGCCAGGATTACGTTGATTTTGCTCGCAGCAAGGGCATTTCCGCCCGCGCGGTGCGAACCCGCCATATCTTCCGCAATTCCATGGTTTCCACGGTCACGCTGCTTTCCATGCGCATGGCGGCGCTGCTGGGCGGCAGTGTAATCATCGAGACCGTATTTTCTCTGCCGGGCATCGGGAAGCTGACCTACGAAGCCATCAGCAGCCGCGACTATACTACGGTGCAGTCTGTCGTGTTCCTGTTTGCGCTGCTTGTGCTGGTCATCAACCTGCTGACCGATATTGTTTATTCCTTCCTCGATCCCCGGGTTAAACTGTAAAGGAGGCGGCGCATGAAAAAGTTTCACGATTCACTCCCCGCGAAGCGCCGCAAACTGCCCGCCTGGCTGGTGGCGCCTTCGTTTGTCATCGGCTGCCTGATCGTTCTGGTGGCGCTGGCGTTTTCCTTTTTCCCACAGCTGATCGCGCCGTACGACCCGAACAAAATCAATATACTGGCGCGCATGCAGGCGCCCTCGTCGGCGCACCTGTTCGGCACCGACAACTACGGCCGCGATATTTTCTCCCGCGTGGTGTGGGGTACGCAGATCGACCTGAGCATCGGCTTCTTTGGCGTGCTGGTGCCGCTGATCCTCGGCGGCATCATCGGGTTGCTGGCCGCGTGGTACGGCGGCGTGCTGGATAGCCTGCTGATGCGTTTTACCGAAATTATGATGGCCTTCCCCTTCACCATTCTGGTCATCGCGATCATCTCCATTCTGGGCAACGGAACCATCAACCTGTACGTTGCCCTGTGGCTGGTGGGGTGGATGAGCTACGCCAAGCTGGTGCGCGCCGAGGTGTTCTCCCTCAAAGAGAGCGAGTTTGTCGAGGCGGCGCGCGTGGCGGGCTTTTCGGACGCGCGCATCCTGCTTAGGCATGTGCTGCCCAACGTCATTTCCTCCTCCATCGTGTTCGCCGCGAGCGACATGGTGCTGTGCATGCTCACCGGCGCGGCCATGAGCTTTCTGGGCCTTGGCGTGCAACCCCCCACCTCCGAGTGGGGCGCAATCATGAACGAGGGCCGTTCCTACATTACGTACGCTTCGTGGATGACCTTCTACCCCGGATTGCTTCTTTGCATCACCGGCGTAGGGTTAAGTCTGCTGGGCGACGCCGCTACGGATATTCTCCGTACGAAGGGGAGGTAGGCGTATGGCGGAAGTGTTGTTGGAAGTCAAAGACCTGAAAACCTATTTTCCGACCCGCGATGAACTGGTAAAGGCCGTGGACGGGGTTTCCTTCTGCGTGTACAAGGGCGAAACGTTCGGGCTGGTGGGCGAAAGCGGCTGCGGTAAAAGCCAAACGTGCCGCTCCATCCTCGGGCTGCTCAAAAAGCCGGGTCGGGTGGTAAACGGGCAGATTCTCCTTAACGGGCAAAATCTGGTGGGGCTGAAAGAACGGGAACTGCGTAAGTACCGCGGCAAGCAGATGTCGGTTATTTTTCAGGAGCCGATGACCTCGCTTTCCCCGGTGATGAAAATCAAAAAGCAGATCATGGAGATTTACGACGATCAACCCATGACCCGCCGGGAAAAGAAGCAGAAGGCCATCGACCTGCTGCGCATGGTGGGCATCCCTTCGCCGGAAACGCGGGTGGAGGAGTATACGCACCAGTTTTCCGGCGGTATGCGCCAGCGTGCGATGATCGCCATGGCGCTGGGCGCCAAGCCCAAACTGCTGATCGCCGACGAACCCACCACTGCGCTGGACGTGACCATTCAGGACCAGATCATGAAGCTGATCAACGAACTGAAACAGGAAATGGACATGAGCGTGATTCTGGTCACCCACGATTTGGGTGTGATCGCGCAGATGTGCGACCGCGTGGCCGTGATGTACGCGGGGCTGATTATGGAAATGTGCGACGTGGTCACGCTGTTCGCGCATCCCCGGCATCCCTATACCTACGGCCTGATGCGTTCTCTGCCCGATCCGGCGGTGAAGGGCGGAAAGCTTACGGCCATCGCGGGTTCCCCGCCGAATCTGGCGCACCTGCCGGAGGGTTGCCCCTTCGCGCCGCGCTGCACCCTGTGCGGGGACATCTGTAAAAAACAGCGGCCGGAACTTGCGGAAATCGCGCCCGGGCATACGGTACGCTGCCATTTCGCGGCGCAGACCGCCGCCTATCAGGGCATTATCACCGTACCGGGCGAGGAGGCGTAAGGCATGGCGGAAACGACGATTGACTACCAGCATACGCAAAAGCTGGTGCAGGTGAAAGCCCTGTCCAAATGGTTCCCGGTCAAGCGCGGCATTATCGAAGGCATTCAGCGAAAGCCCAAGCAGTACGTGAAGGCTGTGGATAACGTTACACTGGATATTTACCGTGGGGAGTGTCTGGGGCTGGTGGGCGAAAGCGGCTGCGGAAAAAGCACGCTGGCGCGCACCATCATCCGCCTGTATGACCCCACCCATGGCAGTATCGTGCTGGACGGAACGGATATTACCCGGCTGAAGGGCAAGGCGCTGCGCACCGTTCGGCCCAAGATGCAGATGATTTTTCAGGACCCGTATTCCAGCCTGAACCCCCGCATGTCCGTGCGCGAAATTCTGGGGGAGCTGCTGCGGGTGCATAAGATGGTGCCCCCGGACAAGGTGGAGGCGCGGGTGATCGAGCTGATGTCCCTGTGCGGGCTGTCCGCCGATTACGCGTCGCGTTTCCCGGGGGAGTTTTCCGGCGGGCAGCAACAGCGCGTGGGCATCGCGCGGTCGCTGGCCCTGCAGCCGGATTTTATCATTGCGGACGAACCGGTTTCCGCGCTGGATGTATCCATACAGGCGCAGATTATTAACCTGCTGGGTGATTTGCAGCAAAAGCTGGGGCTTACGCTTCTGTTTATCTCCCACGATCTGCGCGTGGTGCGCTACATCACCCACCGCGTGGCGGTGATGTATCTGGGCAGTGTGATGGAGCTTGGCCCCTCGGAAGAGGTATTTACCCACCCCTTCCACCCGTATACGTCGGTGCTTACCAAGGCGGCCCCGGTGATGAACCCGCTGAACCGCACGCGCGAATACGCCATTGAGGGCGAAACCCCCAGCCCCATCCACATGCCGACCGGCTGCCGGTTCCACCCGCGCTGCACGTACTGCACCGAAAAATGCAGGCAGGAAGCTCCTGCGCTTCGCGAACTGGCGCCCGGCCGCTTTGTGGCCTGCCATTACCCACTGGAGGCGGAAAAGTGAGGCTTGCAAACCTTTGCTGGCCCGACGCGGCCGCTGTGCTGGCCCGTGACCCGGTGGTGCTGCTGCCGATGGGCACGCTGGAGGTGCACGGCAGGCACCTGCCGCTGAATACCGACATGCTGGCCCCGGACCGTATCGCCGACCGGATTGAGGCGCTGTGCCCGGAGGTGCTGATTCTGCCGCCGCTGCCCATCGGGGAGTGCGACAGCCAGACCGAGTTCCCCGGCACGATCTCGCTGGGGCCGAAGCTGCTGTACGAGGTGCTGCATAAAATCTTCTTTTCCCTGTACCGGCACGGCGCGCGCCGTTTTATCGCCCTGAACGGTCACGGCCCCAATATCGGCGCGCTGGACCGTGTGGGGATCGACTTGTCCCGCGCGGGGGCGCGGCTGGCGGAGCTGAACTGGTGGCGTTACGTGTGGGATTTAAACCCCGCGTGGAAGGGCGGGCATGGCGGCGGACAGGAAACGGCCGCGATCCTGGCGATTGACGGAAACCTGGTGAAGAAAGAGAATTACGAGCCTGCCAAAATGGCGGGTATTTCGCCCGAGATGGCGGCGACCGGCTGGGTGGACGTATCATTCCACGGCGTGAACGTGCCCGTGCCCCGGCAGGATATTCTGGTTACGGATAACGGCTGGCTGGGTTGTGATCCGCTGGAAACCGCCACGGCGGAATGGGGCGAGCGGATGCTTGCCGCCGCCGCGGACTGGGCGGCGGAATTTATTGACGCGTATCAAAAAATCACTTGGGAGGCGTAACGTTATGCGTATCGCAAACTTAAACTGGGTAGAGGCGGAGGAATACTTCCGCAAGAACGACATCATCCTGCTCTCCGTGGGCAGTATCGAATGCCACGGCAAACATCTGCCGCTGGGGACGGACACGCTGATCCCCACCAAACTGCTGGACCTGATCGAGCCGCAGACGGACGTGGCCATCGCGCCCATCATTCCCTACGGCGCGTGCGATTCTCAGACCGACTACCCCGGCACCGTATCCCTCGGCGTGGACACACTTTACGAAGTGTTCGCCAAGCTGACCGAGGGCTACATGCGCCACGGCGTGCGCCGCTTCTGCGTGTTGAACGGCCACGGCGGCAACATCCCGGTGCTGGACCGGCTGGCGGTGGAACTGGCGCGCAAGGGCTGCATTCTGGCGGAGCTGAACTGGTGGCTGATGGCATGGGACCTGAACCCGGCGTGGAAGGGCGGCCACGGCGGCGGCGAGGAAACTGCCGGTATTCTGGCCGTGGACCCCAAGCTGGTGCGCTGGGACCTTGTGGAAGATATGAAACTGAAACCCGTATCGGACGAAATCGAATCCACCGGGTTTAAGTCCGTGCGCTTCAAAGGGGTCGAAATCCCCATGCCGCGCCCGGTGACCGACATCAGCGACAACGGCTGGATCGGGCCGGATCACCCCAACACCGCCACCGAAGCATGGGGCAAAGATATGCTTGCCGCCTGCGCCCAATACATCGCGGAATTTATGGCCGCTTTCCGGCGCGTTCCGCTGCCCGAAAGGAAGTAACTGATAGTGAACCAACTGGAAATGATCGCGGCGCTGTCCAACGCCAACGGAGCCTCCGGCTTCGAGGACGAGGTGCTGCTGGCCGCGCGCAAATACGCGCCCGCATCCCTGACCGTGACCGAGGACCGGATGCGCAACCTGTATTTCCGCCGCCCGGAGGATTCGCGCGGTAAAAAGCCCGTGGTGCAGCTGGACGCACACACCGACGAAGTCGGTTTTATGGTGCAGTACATTAACCCCAACGGTACGCTGCACTTTATCACGCTGGGCGGTATCGTAAACTCCAACATCCCCGCGCACCGCGTGCGGGTGCTGACCAAAACGGGCGAGTGGATTCCCGGCATCACCGCCGCCAAGCCCCCGCATTTTATGACCGACGAAGAGAAACACAAAATGCCGGACGTAAGCGATATGTCCATCGACATCGGCGCGTCGTCCCTTGCGGAAGCGCGGGACGTGTACGGCGTGCGCGTGGGCGCGCCCGTGGTGCCGGACGTGACTTTTGAGTATGACGAAAAGCACGATACCCTGATCGGCAAGGCGTTCGATTGCCGCCTCGGCTGCGCCGGGGTGCTGGCCACGCTAAATTCCATCGCCGGGGAAGAGCTGGCGGTGGACGTGGTGGGCGCGCTGTCCGTGCAGGAAGAAGTGGGTACCCGCGGCGCGGCTGTAACCGCAAACGCCGTAAAACCGGATGTGGCCATCGTGTTTGAAGGCTGCCCGGCGGATGATACCGTGGTGGAGCCCTGCGC
>JAEWYP010000089.1 GCA_023395615.1 Bacillota bacterium | reverse complement strand
ATCAGGGCCAGCACCGCGTCGGTGCCGTCCTTTACGGGGTAGGCGGCCACCGCCGCGCGCAGGGTTTCCCGGTCGCGAAGTAAATCCAGAAGCGCGCGGGTCATGGTTTCACGGGTCATATCCTGCTGGTTCAGTACCCGGGCCAGCCCGCGTTTTTCGTAGCTGCGGGCGTTCTCGATCTGGTCGCCACGCCCCGCGCCCAGCGGGTAGGGCACCAGTAGCATCGGTTTGTTCAGCGCCAGCAGTTCGCTCAGCGTGTTGCTGCCCGCACGGCTGAGCACAAGATCCGCGGCGGCGTAGGCGTCGGCCATTTCGTCGCCCAGAAATTCCAGCTGGCAGTAACCGGGCAGGTCGGACAGGGCCGGGTCGAGGTTGCCGCGGCCGCACAGATGCAGCACATCCATCTGTGTTAGCAGCTCCGGCAGGCAGTCCCGCAGGCAGCGGTTCACGCTCTGCGCACCCAGACTGCCCCCGGTCATCAGCAGCACGGGCTTTTCACCCGTGAAGCCCGCCATGGCCAGCCCGCGTTCCCGGCTGCCCTGAAACAGCGAGGGTCTTAGAGGCGTGCCGGTTGCCACGGCTTTTTTCCCCAGCGTTTTGGCGCATTCTTCAAAGGTGGTGGCGATACGGTCTACGAACCGGGCGCTGATGCGGTTGGCCAGCCCCGGGGTGAGGTCGCTTTCGTGGCATACGGTGGGCACGTGGGCCAGCCACGCGCCGATGACCACCGGCACGCCCACGAAACCGCCCTTGGAAAAGCATACGTCCGGCTTGAGGCGGCGCATCAGCGAAACGGAGGTAAACGCGCCGTGCAGCACGCGGAAGGGGTCGGTAAAGTTTTGCAGGCTGAAATAGCGGCGCAATTTGCCGCTTTGCACCACGTGGTAGGTTACGCCCGGCACCTGCGCGATCATGCCGCGCTCGATGCCGTGTTCGGTGCCGATATAATGCACGTCGTACCCCACGGCGATCAGGCGGGGGATCAGGCTTAAATTGGGTGTTACGTGTCCGGCGGTGCCGCCGCCGGTTAAAACAATGCGCTTCATGCGTCGCGCTCCTTTATGTGCCAGGCAAGAATGAAAGGGATTGATTCATCGCTTGCTCTGGGTTCCGCAACAGTATACACGAAGTGGATGGTTTTTTCCACCTGACCCGTGCGTGTGCGAAAGACAGTAAAAATACGTTAGAAACCTCTAACCAACATTGCATTCCCTTTCCCCGCGCGGTATACTGACACCGTGCATTTTAAAGGAGGGTAGCCTCATGAAATATGTTCTGGTTATCGGAGACGGCATGGCGGATACGGGGCTAACGGAACTGGGCGGGAAAACGCCGCTGGAATCGCTTTCGCTTCCCGCATTTGACCGGGTTGCGGGCTGCGCGTGCGGCCGGGCGCGCACCGTGCCGGAGGGGATGGCGCCGGGCAGCGATACCGCGATCCTGAGTATCTTCGGCAACGACCCGCGTGTGTGCTACACGGGGCGCAGCGTTCTGGAGGCCGCTGGCATGGGCATCACCCTGCCGGAAAACGGCATCAGCTTCCGCGTCAACCTCTGCGCGGTGGAGGATACGGCAAACGGGCTGGTGATCCACAGCCACAACGGGGGCAACGTGCACGGGGCCGAAGCCGAAACCCTGATGAACGACCTGATCGCTTCCCCGGCCTTCGCCGCTAAAATGAAGGAGGCGGGATTAACCATCCATGTGACCGACACCTTCCGCCACATCGGCGTGATGGTCAGTCCCGCGCACGATTTGAAGGCCGTAAAGCTGACCGAACCGCACAACGTGCTGGAACAGCCGATTGAAGCCAATCTACCTCATATGCTTACGGAAACGGACGACGCTGCGGCGCGCAAGCTGTGCGCGGACGTGCGGGAACTGATGCTGCTGAGCTACGAAGCGCTCAGGGATCATCCCGTGAACAGGGCCCGCGCGGCGCGGGGCGATCTGCCCGCCAACATGATCTGGCCCTGGGGCGCGGCTACGGCCATGCGGCTGGAGAGTTTTGAGAAGAAATACCACAAGCGCGGCAGCGTGATCAGCGCCGTGCCGCTGGTGTGGGGCATCGCATCGCTGGGTGGGCTGAAAACCCCGCGAGTGGAAGGCGCGAACGGCGATCTGGATACGAATTACGAGGGAAAAGTAGACCGCGCGCTGCAGGCCCTGCTTCGCGATGGGGACGATTTTGCCGCCGTACACGTGGAAGCGCCGGACGAGATGGCCCACGCGGGCAGCCTGGAACGCAAGCTGGAAGCCATTCGTCGCATCGACGCGCGCGTGGTGGGCCCTTTGCTGGATCGGCTTACGGAAAGCGGCGAGGATTTCCGCCTGCTGCTGCTAAGCGATCACCCCACGCTGCTCACCACCCGTACGCACGATGGCTCGCCCGTGCCGTATGCCATCTACGACAGCCGTGCTGTCCGGGCGGCGTTGACGGCGGGTCGGCCTGCTCCAACCCGTAAATTCTGTGAGCGGGAATTTGCGGCGCAGCCGCTGATGAACGAAGGTACGCGCCTGATGAACGCGCTGTTTGAGCAGGCGTAACGGGGGAACGCGCTCTCCTTGCCACCCGCGCCGCCTTCCTGTATAATAAACCGTAAGTCCGGTTTGCATTTTATCCCGCGTGGTTGTGTGGCGGCAGGCAAACCGCTGGCTATGGAGCTTTGCCGAGGGGCAGAGTGGAGCGTTTATCGGCCTGCCGGCCGACGCATTACGGGAGGGTTGCCAACATGGTCAGGCTTCGCCGGTTTATCTGGTACCTTGCCAGTCGGCTTTTGCTGATCATCGTGTTGCTGGGGCTGTGCACCGTTACGTTTTACTACGCGATGAACGCCTCCAACATCTACGTCGTGTTAAAGGATGGCATGGCCAAGCGCGCGCAGGTCATCATGATGGGTGAGGACGCGACGGAGCTGAACAAGTATTTTCAAAGCAGCTTTTTACAGCGTGACCAGAACTTGCTGGTTGCGGAGGAAGGGCAAAGCCCCTACCAGTACTATACGATCCGCGGCATCGACCACCGGCTGGAGCTTACGTGGATGTGGTGCTGGCCGTGGGAATCTACCGCGCGGGTGGAATTTTCCGAAAAAATCCCCCGCATCGACGGCCGCCTGAACCGCACATATGCCGACGCGGCCAAAGCCCTGTACGGCGACGGGTACGAAACCCCGCCCAAGTGGCAGGGCGGCCGTTACACCGCCACACTGGTCAAGGAAAATAATCAATGGCATATCAAGAGCATTACGTTAAAAGAAGCGCTGTCGGACTGACGGGCACACTCAGATTGCTGAAAAAGGCCCATTTGCGTTGTCGGCTACGGGATGGCAAGGGGTATCACTTACGAACGAGTAAGCTCAACCCCTTGCTACCCTTGATTCCTCACATCTGAACCTTTTTGAGCAATCTGTGGTTAGTGGCCTGCAAGTGGTTTGAACCCCGCATACCGGATAAAACGGTGAGCGGGGTTTATGTATAGAAAACCAAAGGATTCACCTGCCGGTGTCAGTTTCTATAGGATGGGAGTTTGCCGGGAGAATGCCCGCCGTTTATTTCAGGCGTTCAGCCGATCCACCAGCGGACAGAGCGCCGCCAGATCGGGCAGACAATCATCCACGTAGGGGACGAAGCGGGGCTGGAAAGGCAGCAGGTCCGGAATCATCACGCAATGCGCGCCGGAAGCGCGGATGGCCTGCACGCCGCTGAAACTGTCCTCCACGCCCGCGCATTCCGCGGGGGTGCAACCCACGGCGCGCGCCGCCGCCACGTAGATATCCGGCGCGGGCTTGCCGTGGGGCACTTCTCCGCCGCAGACCATGCCGTCAAAACAGGCGGCAATGTCCGGCATGGCGGCGAAATATTCCGTCACCAGCGCGCGCACCGTGCTGGTGGCCAGCGCGATACGAAGTCCCCGTGCTTTAAGCCCGGTCAGGCACTCCATCAGCCCCGGCTTGCGGGGCAGCGGGTGGGTTTGGTTGTACTCCGAAAAATAGGCGCGGAAACGGTCCACCGCCTCGGCGTAGGGAAAATCATCGCCCAGCGCCGTAAGATACACTTTTTCGCACTCGTCATAGGGCAAGCCCAGCGTGGTGGTGTAAAACGCGCGGTCAATCGTTCGGCCGTAGCTTGCGGCAATCCGGCACATGGCCTCGCAGCCCAGCGCCTCGGTATCGAAAAGCACCCCGTCCATATCAAATAAAACAGCTCGGATCATGGTACCTCCTTGATACAATCGGATATTACGCGTCCAGCGCGGCGCGAAGGCCATCTACCGCGGCGCTTACGATGCCGCCCGCGTACCCCGCGCCCTCGCCCAGCGGGTACAGGCCGGGAAGCGCGCTTTGGCGGCGCTCGTCGCGCAGGAGCCTGACAGGCGCGGAGGAACGGGTTTCCGGCGCGGTCAGCAGCGCGTCCGGGCAGTCGAACCCCTTCAGCTTTTTTCCCATTTCCGGCAGGGCAAGCCGCAGGTTATCGGCGA
The DNA here is from genome assembly GCA_023395615.1 of Bacillota bacterium. GTDB lineage: Bacteria > Bacillota > Clostridia > Christensenellales > Aristaeellaceae > CAXXOK01. The sequence continues at coordinate 3,518 of JAEWYP010000089.1, read as the reverse complement.
TGAACGGGGGCAGGCATTCGGCGATATCGGCGGGGAATACGCCGGGCCGGTAGCTGGGGTGGATGCCGCCAAACCCCGTGCTGGGCCGACGGGCCAGAAAATCCTCCACGCGCTGGCAGGGGGCGGCATATCCGCCGCCCATGCGAAAGGCGGCGCGCTCGATGGTGCGTTGCAGGGCGATGCCCGCCAGCGGATCGTCGGAACCGAAGTCCTCCGGGCGCACGCCCACCAGCAGGGCGGCGTTGGCGTTTTCCCCGGCGCGCGCGTGCAGGCTCATGCCGTTCACGTTCAGCGCTTCCGGTTCGCTGGAGGCGTTGATGACCTGCCCGCCGGGGCACATGCAGAAGGTATAGGCGCCCCGCCCGTCGGGCGTGGGTACGTTCAGTTTGTAATCGGCGGGGGGCAGGCCGGGCAGACCCGCCGCCGTGCCGTATTGCGCGCGATCGATCATCGCCTGCGGGTGCTCCACGCGAACGCCCATAGCGAAGGGCTTTTGCTGCATGGGCACGCCAAGCGCCCGCAGCCACGCGTAGGTATCGCGCGCGCTGTGGCCGATGGCCAGGTATACCGCGTCGGTCGGCAGGGCGAGGGGTACGTTGCCCGGTATAGCTACGGCGTTTACGGCGGCGATCCGCCCGTTTTGCAGGGAGAACCCCGTGGCTTTGTGGCCGAACAGCACTTCGCCGCCCAGCGCGGTCAGGCGTTTGCGCATTTCGGTTAGCACCCCGCGCAGCAGGTCGGTGCCGATGTGCGGTCGGGCGGAAAACAGAATGTCGTCCGGCGCGCCGCATTCCACAAAGGTTTGCAGTACCGTACGGATGTACGGGTCGTTCAGCCCGCAGGTGAGTTTGCCGTCGCTGAACGCGCCCGCGCCGCCCTCGCCAAAAAGCACGTTGCTTTCCGGGTCCAGCAGGGCCTGCCGTTCCAGCGTTTCCACGTCCTTCGCGCGCGCCTCCACCGGTTTGCCGCGCTCCAGCACCAGCGGGCGCGCGCCGCGTACGGCCAGCCCCAGCGCGCAGAAAAGGCCCGCCGGGCCTGCACCGATCACGACCGGCCGGGGGCGGTTGCGGTCATACGGCTGTATTTTCTGTGTGAAAACGCTGTGCGTTTCCGCTTCGCTGTTTGGCACATAGGCCGCCTGATTGGGGCGAAACTTCGCCGCCATGGCTTTTTCCGCTTTTTCGGATGCCAGGCGCACGTCCAGCGTCAGGGTAAAATGAACATCGCCCCGGTCGCGCGCGTCTACGCTGCGGCGGCTGACCGACGCGGCCAGCACGTCGTCCTCCGGAATCCGCAAACGCTGCGCGGCCAGACGGCGGTACAGCGCCCCGTCGGCGGCTCCCGCCTGCGCAAGCGGCAACCGAAGCTGATGAATCCGAAGCATTTCCGCGCCTCCCCGCCTTTCAAATTGCCTGCTTATCCTACCATATCCGCCGTGCAGCCGCAAGCGTGCGGGAAGCGCATCCGTCAACCCCGACCCGGCCCGAAAATCCGGGAAACGATTGACAGTGCAAACCTCGAATGATAGACTGGGCACAGGGAAAACCGGCTGATTTGGCAACCGGATTTTCTCCTGCCTGAACGTTGCGCGGCGCTTTCCGACGGCTTGGAAAGGGGGCCCGCCTGATGCGGTTTTGGGATGAAAACACCGGTGCGCTCCTGCTGAGCGGGAAGGCGCGCCTGGTTCCGCATATGACCACGGAAGAGGTATGCAATGCCTGCCGACTCCTGACGGGGCAACCCGCCGTGCCGCCCGATCGCGTGGATGAGGACACGGTATGCTTTCCCGCATTTAGCGTGCCCGGCGGGCGGCTGAGCTGCATTTGCCTGATGCGCGGGGGAACGCTGCACGCGGTGGAACTGCAGGTAGCGGCCGTTGGGAAACGGGCGCGCCCGGACGCCGGGCGGCAGCGCGCGTTCCTTTTTCGTTGCCTGTATGGCGACGACCCCGCGAAGGACAGCCAGCGCGGGGTGCTTTTACGCTGTCCCTTCGGAACCGCGCTGATCGCCACCGATCCCCGCGGCGGAGACGCGACGCTTCGGATTACCTATCGCTAAACGGCGCGGCAGCCCCATCCGGGATGCCGCCGGAAATACCTTTGGGAGGGAAATGCATGCCGGGGAAACTGACGCCGATCATGCGCGATTATCTGATTCGCTTTCAACAGACCGCCATCCGGGAAACGGGGCGCAGGCCGCTTACGTATCTACGCACGCCGATGGATGACAAGCTGGTGCTGCCGGGGTGTCAGCGCCCGGGTTTTGTCTTCTGGCAGCCGATCGCCTGGGAAGACGGGCAGGCTCCGCTGGGGGAGAGCGCGAAGCTGTTTCACCAGAGTATCCTTGATTATCTTTCCATGTGCCAGTTTTTAGAGATCCGTTTCCGTCTGCCGGTCGCGCCGATGAACAGCCCGCTCAGCTTTATGTACGGGCGGGTGTTTGAAACCTGCCGCAACACCGAGCTGGCGCCGCCATCGCGGGCGTTTGAAGAAGCGGAACTGTATCGCCGTCTGCATCCGGACCAGCCTTTGGCCTACTGCATGGCTACCACCTGCGACGGAGGTGACCCGTTGCTGATGATGCTGGCCGCAGAGGATGGGCAGCTGTTTGTGTGCCATGCCGAGCACGACCCCCAGCCCGTGCCTTGCCGGATGGCGGTGGACCGGTTGCTGCCCAAGCTGCAATTTGTGTTCGATTTTTAACGCGACAGCCTTAAAACACGAAGAGGGAGCTACCATGGAAGAGAACGCGAGCGGTACCGTCGGATACGCGGGCCTTTCCGCGGAGATGCTGATCTCCCGCGCAAAGGCGCTTTTCGCGCAGGCGCAACCGCCGGTTCCCGAACGTTTCAGCGCCTTTCTGCCGCTGTTTCCGGCGGAACTGGTTCAGAACATGGACTACCTGGGAATCCGACACGGCGCGCACGTCGCTCCCAACGGGTTTTCCATCGACCCAACCGAATACCATGCCAAACTGTATGCCCGCATGCCGGAGCTGTATGCGGGGGATAACACCCTGCGCAATTTCACCTATGAAGGGCATTATGTAGGCGAAAGTGTATTTACCGTGGATACGGCATGGGCGGAGACATTTCCGCAATACAGGCTTTTTATGGGTGAACGCCTGGTGATCCGCCTGATCGGCGGGAGCGGACAGGCTGTGGCCGTGCCGGAGAGTGTGTACCCGCGGGGCGGCGGGGTGCTGGATGCCGCCGAAGAAGCGCTGGGGATCGCCGAGCGCGGCACGGATTACGCCCATTATGTGCAAGAACGCGTGGCCGAGGGAGAAACCTACGACGCGGAAGCTTTCGCAGCCGACTACCTGACCGCTGAAGGGCTGTCGCCGGTTCGCTTTACTCAAAACGATCTGGCGCGGGTGCTGCAGGACCTTGCGGTGGTAAAAAGCCTGCAGGGGGACGAAAGCGGCGCGCACAGCTTTACCGAGTATGCGCGTCTGGCCGAGCGTGTGGGCCAGTACGTGCCCATGCGTTACGCCTGCGATCACTTTACCGTGCAGAC
>JAEWYP010000028.1 GCA_023395615.1 Bacillota bacterium | reverse complement strand
GTGCTGTGCGCTGTGTCCGGCGGGGTAGACAGCGCCGTGTGCGCCCGCCTGGCGCAGGAAGCGGCGGGCAACCGCGTTACCTGCGTGTTTGTGGATACCGGCCTGTTCCGCAGCGGCGAACCGCGCTATGTGGCGGAAGAATACCGCGAGGCGCTGGACCTGCCGGTAGAAACGATCGACGCGCGGGAAACCTTTTTAAAAGCGCTGGCAGGCGTTCGCGCCGCCGCGGAAAAGGAACGCATCACCACATCGCTGCTTCGGCAGGTGTTTTACAAGTATCTGACCGAGCACCCGGACATCCGTGTGATCGTGTTGGGTACGAATTATAATGATCTGCTCTACGGGGATGTCACCCCGGAAAATCTGCCCGAAACCATCGAAGGCCGGCCGCTGCAGGTGGTGGAACCGATCCGCGCCCTGTTTAAAGACGAGGTGCGTCGCCTTGCCAAATCCCTCAACCTGCCCCCCACCCTGTGCCAGCGACAGCCTTTCCCCGCAAGCGGCCTGGCCATGCGGGTGCTGGGCGTGGTGACCGAGGCGAGGCTAAGCACCCTGCGCCGAGCGGACGAAATCTTTACCGAGGAAATCCTCGCCGCCGGACAGGAGCGCCGTTTGTGGCAGTATTACGCCAACCTGTGCGAAAACCCGGACGAGCGCCACGGCTACGCGGTGCTCCTGCGCGCCAGCCAACCCTGCGGCGGCGACGCCTGCGCCTCCCGCCTGCCCTACGACCTGCTGGAACGGGTAACGGAGCGCGTGATGGCCGACCTGCCGGAGGTGCGCCGCGTGGTGTACGACCTGACGCCCAACCAGCATTACGCCCTGATGGAATAACCGCGTTTCGCAAAACCCTTCCGCGCCTCCGTTTGCGCGCCCGAAGTTTCGGGCGCTTTTCAAACCGGAGGTTTTTTGCTATACTGTCGCGGAGGAAAGCAGGTGATGTTTTGCTTCGTTTTACCAAAATGCACGGCATAGGCAACGATTATCTTTACGTCAACGGTTTTGCGGAAACCCTTCCGCAGGACCTGCCCTCGCTTGCCATACGGATGAGCCGCCAGCACTTCGGCTGCGGCAGCGACGGGCTGATCCTGATCCTGCCCAGCCAGAAAGCGGATTTTTGGATGCGGATGTTCAACAACGACGGCTCCGAAAGCGAGATGTGCGGCAACGGCATCCGCTGTGTGGCTGCGTACTGTCACGATCGGGGCCTGACCGACCGCACGGAGTTCGACATCGAATCCGGCGGGCAGGTAAAGCATATGGTGCTGCATCTGGACAGCCGTGGCCGCACGGAAAGCGTGCGTGTGGATATGGGCGAACCGGTCACCGACGGTCTGCGCATCCCCAGTGTTTTCGCAGGCGACCCGGTCGTAATGCAACCGCTGACCGCGCTTGGGCAAACCTGGCCCGTTACGCTGGTCAGCATGGGCAACCCCCACGCCGTTACCTTCGTGCCCGACCCGGCAACCGCGCCGGTCACCACCGTGGGGCCGGTTCTGGAATGCAAGCCCGCCTTTCCCAACAAGTGCAATATCGAGTTTGTGCATGTGACTGACCGCACCCACATCGAAATGCGCGTGTGGGAGCGCGGCGCGGGCGAAACCCTCGCCTGCGGCACGGGCGCGTGCGCGTCGATGGCGGCCAGCGTGCTGAACGGCTTGATCGACCGCAAAGCCGAGGTATCGCTGCGCGGCGGCAAACTAAACATCGAATGGAGCGAAAAGGACAACCACATCTACATGACCGGCCCCGCCACCTTCGTGTACGACGGGGTATGGCTGATGGACGACTAACCCCGGCGACCAGCACGCCCGGTTCTTCCGGGCCGCCGGCCAATCCGCCGCCCACGGGCGGTATCTCAGGGAGGGGTACTTTTTGCACGTTAACCCGTATTATGAAAAACTGCCCGGCAACTACCTGTTTGCGGAAATCGCGCGCCGCGTGAAAGCCTACTGCGCCACCCACCCGGACGCGGACGTAATCAAGCTGGGCATCGGCGATGTGACCCGCCCGCTTGCGCCCGCCGTGGTCGCCGCCATGAAAGCCGCCGCCGACGAGATGCTTGCTCCCGCCACCTTCCACGGCTACGGCCCGGATTACGGGTATGAGTTCCTGATTGACGCAATCCGCGGGAAGGATTACGCCTCCCGTGGCGTCACGCTTGCCGCCGACGAGGTGTTTATCTCCGACGGGGCCAAGACCGATACCTCCGCCATTCAGGAGCTGTTCGCCCCGGACGCGCGCATCGCGGTGACCGACCCGGTTTATCCCGTGTATGTGGACAGCAACGCCATGGCGGGCCGCCTGGGCGATTTTACCGACGGCCGCTGGAGCCGTCTTACCTACCTGCCCTGCAACGCGGAGAACGGTTTTGTGCCCGAACCGCCCAAGGAGCCGGTGGACGTGATTTACCTCTGCTATCCCAACAACCCCACCGGCACCACGCTCACCGCCGCGCAGCTGACCCCCTTTGTGGAATACGCCCGTAAATACGGCGCGCTGATCGTGTACGACGCGGCATACAAAGCCTTTATCACCTCGCAGGTCCCCCACAGCATCTACGAGGTGCCGGGCGCGCGCGAAGTGGCCATCGAATGCTGCTCGTTCTCCAAAACCGCCGGCTTTACCGGCGTACGCTGCGCCTACAGCGTGATCCCGCACGAGGTAACCGGCATCGGCGGAAACGGCCAGCGGGTGGAGCTGAACGCGCTGTGGAAACGGCGCATGGGCAGCAAGTTTAACGGCGTAAGCTACCCCGTACAGCGCGCGGCCGAAGCGGTGTTCTCCCCGGAAGGGCAGGCGCAGTGCGCCGAAGCGGTGCGGTATTACCGCGAGAACGCTGCGCTGATCCGCCGGGAACTGCAAGCCGCGGGCTACGAGGTGTTCGGCGGCGTGGACGCGCCCTATGTGTGGATGAAAACCCCGACCGACAGCTGGGCCTTCTTCGACCGGCTGCTGGATCAGGCCCATGTGGTGGGCACGCCGGGCGCGGGCTTCGGCCCCAGCGGCGAAGGCTACTTCCGCCTGACCGCCTTTAACACCCTCGAAAAAACCGCGCAGGCGCTGGAGCGGATCCGGCAGCTGTAACAGAATACCCTTTGCAGGCCGCCCGGCACGGGAACGCGTTTCCCGTGCCGGGCGGTTTTTTCGTTCCCCGTAATGCTCATCTTTCCGTTATTATACGATTTCAAACCCTTAACCCCTCTATCTTGCGGCGTTTTTACCCTCTGCCTTCGTCACGGAGGCTCGACGCAGTTCCGCTGCGCCTTCACCTCCGTTCCTCGACAGCGAATAAAACCGCTCGCAAGCTATGATGCGTGAAGGATTTGAAATCGTATAAAAGGAGAAATGTAAATTCGAAGCGAATATTTCAGGTTAGCAATTTCATCGAAAAGGAGCCGTTCCGCATGAGCCAGAACCGCACGCGACCTTCTGCCCGTATCGGCGCCGCAGGCGCGCCTGCGCGTACCCGCGGGCTTTTCCGGCGCGCGCTGCTTATGCTTTTGCTGGCGGCGGTTTGCGCCGCGCTCACGGCCTGTTCGGCGTTTAATGATCTTCTCCCTTCCGATTCCGGCAGCGCCGCGCAGACGGGTGCCGGCCCCAACCTGGCGCTGCTCGCCCTGCCCGCCTACGACGACGCCGAGGCGACCGCCACGCCGGCCGCAACCGCCGGCAGCGCCTACTCCAACGTGGATTTGTGGCTGGACGCCACGCAAAACATGGGCGGCATCAACGTTAGTCAGGCCAGCATGTACCCGCATTTCGGCCGAAAGTACCGCGAGGGCGGCTTCCAGTACCGCTACGGCAGTAACGTGGGCTGGTACGAAAATGTACTGCGGGATTTTCTGATTGCCGCCGGGGAAAGCCACGTGCGCACCCTGCGCTACGGCAACGAAACCCTGCCCGACGACCTGCTGACTTCCTTCGGGCTGGACGCGGCGGATGCTTCCGTGTGGCGCGATATGCACACCTGCGACACAGAAACCCGCGCGGGGATGTTTTCGCAGTTTACCGCCGAAAACATGGCGGACAGCTTCTATTCGCTGGGGTCCCCCCTGTGGCTTAACCGGGTGGCGGCGCAGGGCGCAGACGCGCTGGAGAACCCCGCGCTGGCGCAGTCCATGGCCGACGCGCTGACTAAACAGACCGAGGAAATCACGGCGGGGAACGCCGAATATGTACTGCAGGCGGGGCGTGACGGGCAAAACTGCGCGCTTCTCGCGGCGCTTCAAAATCTGGATACCGACAAGTTAAGCGTCATCACCGTGGACCCGGCTTCCGTGCGTAAAACCGAAGGTACGGACGAGCAGGGCCAACCGGTGGAATATTACCGGCAGGTGCTTACCGGTCTGGGCGTGTTTGACCGGGGCCTTTGCGTGGGCCTGCTGGATTTTCAGCTGGATTACCTGGGGCAGATGTCCACCTTCTCCACGGCGGAATTTTCCGAACCGCTGGTGTGGGGCCGCGTGATCCTGAACGAAAAGAAGCAGACCTTCGAAAACCTGGGCGTGATGCCCCGGCGGATGCTTACGCTGGTCATCGGCACGCGGGCCAGAGTGGATGCGTACCTTGCGGCGCTTAGCGACGCGCTGGCAAACGACGAGGCGCTCAAAGGCCTGCGCGGGCCGCGCAACGGGGAGCTTACCTATACGGCGGACGGGAAAACCGTAACCCAGCAGCCTTTCGGGTTCGAGTGGCACTCCACGGTCATCGCAAGCCCCACCGTGCCCTGCTATACCCAGCACACCGAGGGCGCGGCGCTGGTCGCCGACAGCGCCTCCGTGCAGCCACAGGAGAACGGCGTGCCGCTTGTATCGCTCGCCTCCGCAGCCGACGGCGCGCAGCCCGACGGAACCATCTCCGTGCGTTTCCCCCTCGCGGCGGACAGCGGCGGCGCGACACTGAACGTGAGCGCCCTTTCCGGCGCGACGCTGCAGACGCTTAACACCCTGCTGCTCACCCGCACGCTTCCCAACACGAAGGAAAATCAGACGCTGATAAAGCAGGCCGGGGAAACCGCCCTCGCTTATCGCGATCAGCTGTACGCCTTTGCCGCCGGGCAGGCAGGCGGCGCGTTTACCCTGCGCGGCGTCACGCAGGAAAACGGTTCGCTGGTCTGCACCGTGGATGTGAAGGGAGCCGCCCTGAAACCCGGTTATTACCGCCTGCGGCTGAACGCCGATGTGACCGGCAGCCAGTTCGACTGGCAGCCTGTGCCATGGATTGACGGCAAGGAAAGCGTAAGCGCCTCCGTAACCGATACGCAGGTGTACGCGTGGGAAACCTTTACCGCTGCCATCACGCGGTACGACCGGGATTCCAAAGGACTGCCCAAGCTGTTTTCCCACGCGTGGGGCTCGTTTACCGATAAACCGTACCATTCCCTGCGCGTGCCGGATTTTCCGCCGGTGTATCAGTCCGTGCATCTTTCGGATCTGGCCGCGCAGTTCCGGGCCGCCGCCTCTACCGCGACCAGCCCGCTGGTCCGCTATGTTTTCGAGGTGTTCGTGCCCTATCCGCAGGCCGAGGCCGTTATCCCCCAGCCGTGACCGTATTTCCGCAAGAAAGGGCGTCTGTTCATGCCGAAAGCCGCCGCCGTTACCCCCAAAGCCCATAACCGCACCAAGGTACTGCTTTGCTATATTCTATGCTGGGGGATCGCGCTGCTGCTGCCCTATCTGGGGTTAAAATCCCTGTACCCTTACAAACTGGCGGGCACGGCCCCGACCCTGCCGACCCAGATAACAGCCCTGCTGCCCGTCGCTGCGGGTGAAACCGCTGTGCTGCCTTCCGGGGCGGACCCGGCCGCTTTGCAAAGCGCGCTGACCGTACGGGATCAGCAGTGGCGAATGGTCGTGGGCGCGGCGGTCGCCGCCGCGTGGCTGGCAAGCCTCGTTTGGCAGCTGTTATGGCGGGCCCGGTACGTCCATCCCCGGCAGGCCGCGCGCGCGGCCCTGCGCGCCCGCCGCAGCTATCACGCGTCCATGCTGGGCATCGGCGCGGTCAACCTGCTGGCAGCCACGGCGCTATATCTGGCGGGTATAAGCCGCATCGCGGATCGCGGCCTGTGGGATTATCTGCTGTACTTTGGCGGTTTCCTGCTTGTCCTCACGGCGGCGGCGCTGTGTTCCCGGCTGGCCGCTCCGCCCGCCATTTCGGGCCGGCACGCCTATTTCCGGCGGCTGTAACAGCTCGTTCCCGACGCATTCCCACCCTGTTATACGATTTCAAATCCTTAGTGCGTCATAGATCGCGAGCGGTTTTGTTCTATGGCGAGGAACAAAGGCGAAGGCGTAGCGGGGGACTGCGTCAAGCCTTTGTGACGAAGTCAGAGGGCAAAAACGCAGCGAGATAGAGGCGCTAAGGTTTGAAATCGTATCATGCCACAGGAGGCGTTATGTCCTACTATTTCATCGCCATCGGCGGCACCGGCAACAAAATTCTGGAATCCCTCGTGTACGCCTGCGCGGCGGACGCGCTGTATACCGTGGGCGCAAACGGCAAACGCGAGCCGATCCCGGCGCTGAACGCGCTGATTGTGGATGTGGACGCGGCCTGTGGCAACACCACGCGCGCCCGGCAGGCCGCCGAGCAGTACGAGCAGGTGCGTTCCGCTTTCGCGGCTTCGCCCGCGCCGCATAAAGGCTTTCACACGGCGTTAAGCGTGGAGCGGTGGAACATGAACCTGGCCCGCCGCGCCGCCTCGGTAGACGATATGACGCTGAACCATCGCCGCGACCGGCTGCTAGCACAGACGTTGTTCTCCCGCACCGAGGCGGGGCTGGAGTACAGCGAAGGCTTCCGCGGCCACCCCGATCTGGGTGTGCTGTTTTTCGCGGAGATGCTCAACAACCTTGGCGACGCGGCCGCGCAGGGCCAGCCGGACGAGATGGTAACGACGCTGAACCGGATGCAGCGGGAGCTGGACGCGGGCGAAACCGTAAAGGTGCTGCTGGCCGGCTCCATCTTCGGCGGTACCGGCGCAAGCGGCATCCCCAGTGTCGCGCGGTATCTGCGCAACTGTTTCAGCAATTATATGGACCGGTTTATCCTGTCGGCGGTGCTGATGCTGCCGTATTACGACGTGCCTGCCGCCGCCGTGGACGAAACGCTGGAAATCGCGGTGAAATCCTCCGCTTTCCCGGACAAGGCGCGCACCGCCCTGCAATATTACGGCATGGAGGGGATGGTGCGCTCCGACGAGGATGATACCCACGGCTTGTACGACGCGCTGTATCTGCTGGGTCTGCCCAAGGAAGCGTTCGTCACCACGCGGGTTTACTCCACCGGTTCGCAGACGCAGGAAAACGACGCGCACCTGCTGGAGTGGCTGGCGGCGCGCTGCGCGGCCCGCTTCTACCGCACGGGTTTTCGCGGGTCCGAGGCCCGCAACATGGATGTGTATTACTACCAGTGGCACTCCCACGATGTGTCCTGGGAGTGTTTTGACGACGAAGCCGGGCTGTACCACAACGCCTACGGCGGCCTCGCCAAGGCGGCGGCGCTGTTTCTGGGTGAATGTTACCCCACGCTTCGCGCCTGCATCCGCAAGGACGACCGCCGCCTGGCCCGCACGGTGAACTACTGGACGGCCTATTTTCACGATGTGCGGCATTACGGCGTTACCCAGCGCGCCCAGCTGGAAAAGCTGTTCGACGCGCTGTACCGCCTGCTGGCATTCTATATTAACTGGCTGTGGCAGGTGCTTCGCACCCTGCCGCCCACCCTGCGCCCGGAAAAGGAAATTGAACTGCGCGGCCGGGAGCTGTTCGACGTATATCACGCTCTGGTGGATCAGCAGGCGGACACCCTGCGCTATAAAGCCTCGCCCGCCGCGGGGCTGGACGGCGCAACCCCCGGCGCGGGGGACTACACGCGCCTGCGCGCCCGGCTGGACGAGCTGATCCCCGTCGTGGGGGGACGCACTTTTCTGGCGGTGCTTCAGGGCGAAAAGACAGGCCGTTTTGAAAAGCTGGAAGCGCAGCGGCAGGCCCTTGCAGAGCAGGACGCAAAAATCGCCCGGCTGGAAGCGGAAGACGCCGCGCGCATGGACCCCAACGCTCTGCGGGAAGAAAAGGCCCGCCGCGAAGGGATGCTGCGCGCCTACGCGGGCATGGAGGACCGTCTGGCGCTGGTGAACGCGGACATCGCCCGGGCCGTGGAAAAGCACGTAGCCGACGTGCCCGCGACGCTGACGGACGACGAACCGTCCGGCAACCATCTGTTTAACCCCGAAGCGATCAGCGCCATGCGGGAGCTGCTGCGTCAGTATGGGGCGGACAGCGCCTCCCGCGACCGGCAGGCGGTCGAAGCCCTCCGCAAAGCCCTCTGGGATGGGTTCCCCCGCACCGTATCCCAGCGCGTGCCCGACCGGGTAACGGCGGTGCAGGCTGTGGCGGGTCTGGGCGGCGGCAGCGGAGTCGGCGAAGGGCCACAGGCCGATTTCGCCGGGTTCATGGCTGCCCTGCTCGCCTGCGTGATGGAGGAGGACAACGTATGAAGCGTAAACAGCCGCCGCAGACAACGGCGGAGTCCGGGCACAAGCCCACCTACCTCACCCTGCTGCCCGCCATGGGCGAGGGGTTTCACACCGGATACCAGAACCACGCGGGCATTGTGAGCGACGGCAACCAGAAACCGCACGAGTGGCTGGAAAGCTTCGCCCGAAACATGGAGACCGCCGGGGAGGACGTGGGGTACTCCATCCCGGACGTGCTGGCGGGCGAAGCGCAGCTGCGCCGTTTGATGCGCCTGCCGCACGCGGAAGCCATGCGCCATCAGGAAATGATCGACTGGCGCGCTATGCTGGCCCTGCTGCTTTTATGGGACGGCTGGCAAAAGGACGCCACCTGGCCGGAACTGAGCTGTGAAGATATGCTGGCAGGCGCGGGCGGGCCGTTTTTGCGCGGGGTGCGCGCCGCGCTGTCCCCCGAACGGCTCAGGTTCGGCCTGAACGCGTTTGTTTTAACCGCCACGCACGACGGGGTACCGGATCAGCGGCCTCTGGGTGTGCTGTCTCCGGCGGTGGTGCTGGCCCCCGCGGCCAACCCGGGCGACCTGTCCGGCATTCTGCCCGCCTGCGTGCGCTGGTATGACCGCTCCCGCCGGCGTTTTAACGACCCGTGCGCCTATCTGGACGAGGCGGACCGTATGCGCCTGCTGCAATGCCTGCGCTATCTGCAGGCGCTGAACGAACGGCCCGCGCTGAGCAGCCCGCTTTACGCCGCCGACACCGCCTTAAGCGGGCTGATCGACCGGTTTATCTGCGACCTGCAAACCATGCGCACCTCCTGGCGTGAGCGGCTGGAAGCAGGCGATCCCCACGCGCAGACGGAGCTGTACATCCGCGCGCTTGCGGTGTACGGCCTGTTTGAGCGCAGCGCCCTGCCGGGCATCACCCGCCGGGAGATTCCCCTGTCGGTCGCGGAGTTGAACCGCAACACCCTGCTTACCCGGTTTGCCCCGGAAGGCAGCGATGCGCCCCGGGAGTTCGCGGGCCTGCGCGTAACCACCTACTCGTTTCACGGCCAGCCTTTCGCCATCGAATCCCCCCGCTACCTGCTGGAGCCGGTCAACACGCCGGAGGAGCTGAAAGTGCTGCAAATCCTGTGGGCGGAAATTTCGCTGCCGCTGCAATACGACGGGGAATGGAACCGCGCCGTTGCCAAGCGTTTTGTGGAGCTGGCCAACCATCTTACGGCGCTGTCCGGCGCGGATACCAGCGCCAGCCGGAAGGTGATCGAGCTGCTGCGGAAATGGTGCCAGAAGCTGGCGAATTTCCGGGAGGCGGGCGACCGCGCCCTGTCGCTGGAACTGCCGTTATCCGACGTGCCCGCCACCCTGTCCGGGCTTGCGCGGGACATGGTGGGCCTGCCGGACGCCGATGCGCTGATCCACGCTTTTTCGGACTGTCTCCTCCTGCGCCACGGCGCCCCACCCTTTACCGACCCGGCGCTGAACGCGGCCTGCGCGGTCGCGGGCGCCGACGCGCTGTACGCCATCCCGCCCGTCAGCGCGGAACTGGCGCTGTGGCTCACCCGCGCCGCCGGAGAAAGCACGGAGGAGGAGTTTCGCCCCAGGCTGCCGGCTGAGGACTTTCATTTTGAGCTCACGGAAGACGGGCGCAAGATTCGCGCGCGGATGCGCCTGGTGCGCAGTTACCGCGCCCGGGACGCCGTATGCCATAACCAGATTGACCTGACCCGTGTGTATACACTGGGCGAAGAATACGCACAGGGCGCAGCCGTGGTATCCCCCACGCTGCCCACCGTGTGTTGCTGGCCCGCCGTACGACTGGCTCGTGGCCAGTGGCAAACCTATTATATCCTTGCCCAACGCCCGGAAACGCTCACCGTACTGGCCCCCGCGCAGGAAGGATGGACGCAGGGCGAGCCCCGCGCGGCTCAAAACCCCGGGCAGGCCGGATACCGCTGGCAGGTTGCCAGAGTGTCCGACTGGCCCGCGTATGTCGCGCTTACCCGCGGCAAAGTAAGCCTCGGCGCGCTGCCCAACGACGATCCTGTTACCCAGCTGAAGCGGGCGGATCCCGCCGCCGTGGCGATCGACTTCGGTTCCAACGCTACGACCGTAATGCTTCGGCAGGGCGAACAGCTACGCCCCGCTGCGCTTGCGCCGGAATGGCTTAAAACCCTGTTGCTTGGCGCAAACGACGATTCCGCCCTGCTGCCGGAGGAATTTCTGCCGCAGAAAATCGCCGCCGACCCCGGCAACCCTTCGGCGTTCGGCAGCGTAATGGACCTGTTTTCGGACGACGAGCAGAAATGGAATGTTCCTCTGCTGGACGGACATATCTACTACCCGCCCGACCTTACCACCCTGCTGCGCAAAAACCCCAGCGCGCTTTATTACGACCTGAAGTGGGGCGAGGAGCCGTATGTGGTGCGTTGTCTGCGACTGTTCCTGAAACAAACCCTGCTGCAGGCTTCGCTCGCGACCCGCATGGCCGGTTCGCCCTCCCTCAGCTGGCGCATTTCGATGCCCAACGCCATGCCGCTTCACCGACAGGAAGCCTATCTGGAAATGGTGCGTTCCCTTGCCAAGGACGTGGCCGCGGAAACGGGCATGCCCCTCACGTCGGGAATTCCTTCCGTGCTCTACGCCAGCGAAAACCAGGCCGACGGCCTGTATTTCCGCACCCGCAACGAAGTAAACGCGCGCAGCGGATATCTGAACATGGATGTGGGCGGCGGCACCACAGACCTGAGCGTGTGGCTGAGCGGTGAAACCGCCCCTGCCGCCGAAGCGTCGCTGCTGCTGGGCTGTCGCCAGATTCTGTTTGACTCGCTGTCCTCTCGCCGCCGCGCGGAGTTTGAGCAGGATTTCCAAAATGCGGACGACAGCCTGCGCGCACTGGTGAGCGAAATGTCGCAGGCGTTCGCGGCAGGGCAGACCTCGCTGCGTATGCGCCAGAAAAATGTGTTTCTGCTGGACTCGTTTTTCGCCCGGCAGACCGAGGGTATCGCAAGGATGATGGCCGACGCGCGCGGCGAAGGCCGCGTAAGCCTGCTGGAAAGTCTGCTTCTGCTGCATTTTGGTTTCCTGTTCCGCCTTTGCGGGGAATTACTGGATCGTTGCGCGCAGACCCCGGAGACCCGCGCCCTGCTCAGCCCCCGTATGGAGCTTTGCGTGGCGGGCAACGGCGGCCAGTTCCTGAAACTGTTTGACCGGGACGCCCGCAGTAAGCTATTCCGCCTGGCACTGAACGGGCTGTCGGCAGACCATCCCGTGCAGGAGCTGGTGCTGGTGCAAAGCCGTCACCCCAAGCAGGAAGTGGCGCGCGGGCTGCTTGCGGATGTTTCCCGCCTGCGCAGCAGCGTACAGGGCGGCGAACCGGTCGCGCCCGCACAGGCGCAGGCCAAACCGCATCGCCGGGGCCTGCTCACGGACTATCTGACCGCCTTCTACGCCGCTTTCCCGCAGGCGGGCGAAAAATTACTGGGCCGCGCCTTTGAACGCGACCCTGACCCGAAGGTGATCCGTATGAAGCCCTCCGCCGCGATTGAGCTGGAAACTGTGTTGGACAATGAGCTGACCGGCCCGGACGAGTTCGCGGGTTATGTGCGGGCATTCAATTCCATGAAGCGGCTTTGGGAGATCTGAACCGGGCCTTCC